>NZ_MUGV01000029.1:0-134946 GCF_002217275.1 Flavobacterium frigidimaris | reverse complement strand
CCAATCTATCAATGAACTTTCCGTGTTTTACCTCACTTAACTCTTATCTAAAAAAGTGTTCGGTGAACTTCGTTTGCGGGGTGCAAATGTAACATCCGTTTTCAAATCTCACAAGCTTTTTTGAATCTTTTTTTGAAAATAAATTTTCAACTTAATTCAGTAGCTTGTCAGTATTTCAGTGAACGTCTGTCGTTGTTGCGGGTGCAAAAGTACCACCTTTATTTACATTTACAAGGGTTTTTATTATATAATTTTAATCTTTTTCAAAACTTTTTCTTAACACTCTGATAACACAAAACTTAGCTTTTGAGGTTTTTTGCTATTTATAAGATTTTACTGTAGTAGCTGTATTAATCTCAATTCCTTTATCTCCCGACATGCCTTTTTTACAGACTTTACATAGTAATACATGATTTCCTAAGAACTTTATAACATATCACATTACGCTCTTTTCTGCTTTTTTTTGACTTTGCCACAAAAGGCACCAAGACACAAAGTTCTTCTTTTCATCCTTTATGACCTATATCTTATACATAATAGGACTTCTTTTGAAACCAGCTCCCCTAGCCCCGATAGAAGTGGAAATCCTTTTGTGCCGGGGTTCGGCACAAAAGATTGTAGCGGATAGCGGGAAATAGCTCCTAATTTAAAAATAAATTCCAAATCTTGAAATTGCTTCGCCTGTCCGCTAGCGCTCGGGTCCAAATTCCAATCGAACGAAGCTTTAGCTTCTCTCAGCCTCTCCCGTATATCCTGTACTATATATTATATACATTTTTCCTCCTTATATATATGTAGAAAATAGCATCAGATTAAGAATCACATTTATTCCTAATACATATATATTATAAACATTCATATATGTATTGTATGTATTTTAGTAATGCGCTATATTTGCATTCACAAAATTATAAACAATGATTAAGATTACTTTACCCGACGGGTCAATTAGAGAGTTTGCTTCAGGCATAACTCCGATGGAGGTTGCTAAAAGCATTAGTGAAGGATTTGCAAGAAACGTTATTTCAGCATCCTTTAATGGTACAACAATAGAAACCGAAACTCCATTAACGACCGACGGTAGTCTTATTTTATATACCTGGAATGATGCGGAAGGCAAAAAAGCTTTCTGGCATTCGACTTCGCACGTAATGGCGCAAGCGCTTGAAGAATTGTATCCTGGAATTAAATTAACTCTTGGACCTGCAATCGCTAATGGGTTTTATTATGATGTTGATTTTGAAGATCAGAAAATTGTAGAAGCTGACTTTAAAAAAATCGAAGATCGCGTTCTTGAGATTTCAAGAGAAAAACATGAATTTAAAATGCGTCCGGTTAGTAAAGCCGCTGCATTAGAAATATATAAAGACAATGTTTACAAGACTGAATTGATTTCGAATCTTGAAGACGGAACTATTACCTTTTGTGATCATGCAACTTTTACTGATTTATGTCGTGGTGGACATATTCCGAATACTGGAATCATCAAAGCTTTTAAAATCATGAGTGTTGCCGGTGCTTACTGGAGAGGTGATGAGAAAAACAAACAGTTGACTCGTGTTTATGGAACATCTTTCCCTAAACAAAAAGATTTAACTGAATATCTTGAACTTCTTGAAGAAGCAAAACGTCGTGACCACCGTAAATTAGGAAAAGAACTTGAATTGTTTGCTTTCTCACAGAAAGTAGGACAAGGTTTGCCATTATGGTTACCGAAAGGTGCTGCCCTTAGAGATCGTTTAGAGCAATTTTTAAAGAAAGCACAGAAGAAAGCGGGATACGAACAAGTAGTTACTCCACACATTGGACAAAAAGAACTTTATGTAACTTCTGGACATTATGCAAAATATGGTGCTGATAGTTTTCAACCAATACATACTCCAGCCGAAGGGGAAGAGTTTTTATTGAAACCGATGAACTGTCCTCACCACTGTGAGATTTATAATGTGAGACCTTGGTCGTATAAAGATTTACCAAAGCGTTATGCAGAATTTGGTACTGTATACAGATATGAGCAATCTGGTGAATTACACGGTTTAACTCGTGTTCGTGGTTTTACTCAGGATGATGCACATATTTTCTGTACTCCAGAGCAATTGGATGAAGAGTTCAAAAAAGTAATTGACCTTGTACTGTATGTATTTGGTTCTTTAGGTTTTGAAGACTTTACTGCTCAAATTTCGTTGAGAGATCAGGAAAACAGAGAAAAATACATTGGTACTGATGAAAATTGGGAGAAAGCTGAGAATGCTATTATCAATGCTGCGGCTGACAAAGGATTAAATACTGTAGTAGAATATGGCGAGGCTGCTTTTTACGGACCGAAGCTTGACTTTATGGTAAAAGATGCTTTAGGAAGACAGTGGCAATTAGGAACTATTCAGGTTGATTACAACTTACCTGAGCGTTTTGAATTGACTTACAAAGGTGCTGATAATGAATTACATCGACCAGTTATGATTCACAGGGCTCCTTTTGGATCAATGGAACGTTTCATTGCTATTTTACTAGAGCATACTGCAGGAAATTTCCCACTCTGGTTAATGCCTGAGCAGGCTATAATCTTGTCTTTGAGCGAGAAATACGAAATTTATGCTAAAAAAGTTTTAGATTTGCTAGAAAATCACGAAATTCGCGCCCTAATTGACAACAGAAGCGAGACAATTGGCAAGAAAATTAGAGATGCAGAAATGCAAAAAATACCATTTATGCTGATTGTTGGTGAAGAAGAAGAGAAAAACGGAACGATTTCTATTCGTCGTCACGGTCAGGAAGGAAAAGGAAATATTACAGTTACAATTGATGAATTTGTCGCAATTGTAGACGAAGAAATAAAAAAGACATTAAAAGTATTTACAGTTTAACTTAAATTATAAAGTCATAGCAATAAGAAGCAACAGAGGTTATCAACCTCGAGTAGAAAAAAAGGATGCACACAGAATAAACAATAATATTCGTGGTGTACAAGAAGTAAGATTAGTAGGCGAGAACATCGAACCAGGTGTATTTAAGCTTGCTGAAGCTTTACGTTTAGCTGATCAATTCGAATTGGATTTGGTTGAAATATCGCCAAACGCTGAGCCGCCGGTTTGTAAAATCATGGATTACAAGAAATTTGTTTACGAACAAAAGAAACGTGATAAGGTTTTGAAAGCTAAGTCTACGCAAGTTGTAGTAAAAGAAATTCGTTTTGGTCCTCAAACTGATGAGCACGATTATGAATTTAAAAGAAAGAATGCTGAAAAATTCCTGAAAGAAGGTGCTAAATTAAAAGCTTTCGTATTCTTTAAAGGACGTTCTATTATCTATAAAGATCAAGGACAAATTTTATTACTACGTTTGGCTACAGATTTAGAGGAACATGGTAAAGTGGAAGCTATGCCAGTTTTGGAAGGAAAGAGAATGATTATGTTCATTGCTCCTAAAAAGAAAAAATAGTCTCAGTTTACAGTTGCAGTATTCAGTCACTGAACTTGAAACTTTAAACCTGAAACGAAGATATAAGTAAGTAAGAATAAATTAAAACACTAGGAAAAATGCCTAAAATGAAAACAAAATCTAGCGCCAAGAAACGTTTCAAAGTTACTGGTTCTGGAAAGATTAAAAGAAAGCATGCTTTTAAAAGTCACATCTTGACTAAAAAATCTAAAAAACGTAAATTAGCTTTGACACACTCAGCGTTAGTTCACTCAACAGATATGAAAAGCATCAAACAACAATTAAGAATTATCTAATAATTCTTTAGGTTAAAAAATTATTTATATAACCTTGGAGTATGGCTTTTAAGTTCCTTTGATTTAATTCAGGACGCCTGCTACAAAAACACATTAAAATTATGCCAAGATCGGTAAATTCAGTTGCTAAAAGAGCAAGAAGAAAAAAAATAATGAAGCAAGCCAAAGGTTTCTTTGGTAGACGTAAAAACGTTTGGACAGTTGCTAAGAATGCAGTAGAGAAAGCAATGTGCTACGCTTACCGCGATAGAAAACAAAACAAAAGAAATTTCCGTGCATTATGGATTCAACGTATCAACGCTGGAGCTAGATTGGAAGGAATGTCTTATTCTCAATTCATGGGTAAAGTTAAAGCTAACGGAATCGAATTGAACCGTAAAGTTCTTGCAGATTTAGCTATGAACCACCCTGAAGCTTTCAAAGCAATACTTAATAAAGTAAAATAAACGTTTTATAAACTCAATTTAGATTACTTACTTATCATAGAAAAACCATCCTGTCAAAACGGGATGGTTTTTTGTTTATAGACTATTTACCAAAATTGAGTTATTGAGAAATTGAATTTAAAAAGTACATTTGTATATCAGAAATCATTTCTAAATGCGTACGGCTCTTCTTCAACATATCCAAAAATTTATATCATTAGAACCTTCGGAAATCGATATTATAGAGTCATGTATAAGTCTTTCTAAAATTAAAAAGAAAGAGCACATATTGAAAGAGGGTCAAGTGTGCAATACTATGTATTTTATTGTTAACGGTTGTATTAGGCAATATATTATTAATTCAAAAGGTGCTGAGCAAACGCTTCAATTTGGTATTGAAAATTGGTGGATTACAGACCAATTAAGTTATCACAACCATATTCCTTCACATTTTTATATTCAGGCCGTAGAGAATACAGAAGTCATCGCTATAGAAAAGCCTATTCTAGAATCTCTTCTAGTTGAAATTCCGAAATTGGAACGTTATTTTAGAATCGTATCTCAAAAATCTTTTGGTGCCATGCAAATGCGAATTAAATTTTTATTCACAATGTCGGCAGAAGAACGATATCATCATTTCAATAATCAATTTCCGGAATTTGTGCAACGTGTTCCACAATATATGATTGCATCGTATTTAGATTTTTCAGCTGAATTTATGAGTAAAATCAGAGCAGGAAAAGTATAATTCTGATTTCTTGAAGTAGTTCAAGTTTTTTTAAGAGCATATAAAGGAACTTTGTATCAAACTTTTAAAAATACACAAAATGACACCAAGAATCGTTATCCCAACTGTTGCCCCACAAGCTTATCAAGCCATGATGAATTTAGAAAAATACATTTCTACAACTTCATTAACCCCAGTCCATAAAGAATTAATCAAAATTCGTGCATCACAAATAAATGGTTGTGCTTATTGTATTAATATGCATACTGCTGATGCCAGAAATTATGGCGTAAGCGAACAACGTATCTATTTATTAAGTGCCTGGCGTGAGGCCGACGTTTATACTGAAGAAGAAAAAGCAATTTTAGCTTTGACTGAACAAGTAACTTTAATCAGCAATCATGTTTCTGAAGAAGTATACCAGAACGCAGCACTTCTGTTTGATGAAAAATATCTTGCAGAAATCATCATGATGATCATTACTATTAATGCATGGAATAGAATAGGAATTACAACAGGAATGAGAGCTATCTAATTTTATAAAGATAATTTTTACAACATTCTAGCAAACACAAGCCCTCATACCAGAGGGTCTGTTTGTATCTGTTTGTAAATGAGATCAAGAAAATCTTAATTTTTGCAATAATTTAAAATACCGTATTTATACGTGTACGTAAGAACTAAAATTTTCTATTTTTGGCACATGATTGCAAAAAGAACTCAGGTAATTCTATATATTACACTACTATTTCTTGTCTTATTTTCTTGTCAAAAAAGGAAAGAAATCTCCAATGCTTCACCAAAAAACACTAAAGTGCAAGTTGAGAAGTTAATCCTTGTTGCAGATAAGCTTTATGATACCAAAAACTTCGATAGTGCCTTTTATTACTATAATAAAGCAAAGTCAATTTGCAATCCTGCAACTGATTCTGAAAATTTTGTCAGTTCATTGAATAACATAGCCGAAATTCAACGCTATCATGGAGATTATGATGGAAGTGAATTAACATTAACGGAGGCTACACCTTATTTAAAATATGTAAAAAACCAAAAACACATATGGAATAATTATATAGAATTTGGAAACACTTACCTAAGTAAAGGCGATTATAGCAATGCCTATCTCTATTATAATAAAGCTCTAAATTTAAAAACTAAGGAATGGAGAAAATTAAGCGCAGAAAATAATATAGCCGTCGTTTTACTAGAACAACATAAATATAAGGAAGCACTTCATATCTACCTTCGTTTAAGCACGGAAAAAGAAATAATTGAAGTTACTGAAAACTATGCAAAAGTATTAGACAATATAGGTTTTTGCTATTTTAAAATTGGAGACATTCAGGCAGCTTCATATTTCAACAAGGCTTTACAATTAACCAATAAAACAAACGATAATTGGGAGGCGGCAAAAATTAATCTTCATCTTGCCAAATTTTACTATCCTAACAACGTTGGTTCATCTACAAAATATGCCTTGGTCAGTTATGATAAATACACTTCTATTCATGATGTCGATGGTAGAATGGCCGCACTAAAGCAATTAATAGCGAATACTAAAGATCATGAATTAAAAAAATACTCTCTCCTATATATTCAATTAAACGATAGTATCACAGAAGTAAGACAAAAAGCAAAAAATCAGTTTGCCAAGATTAAGTACGATTCGAAGAAAGAAAAAGACGAAAATTTAAAACTAAAAACCCATAGAGCAGAAAACGAATTACAACTTGAAAGACAGAAAAATAGAAATATCATTTCGTATATTCTAATTGCCTTAAGTTTAAGTTTAATCGTAGTCTTATATTTTTATCTAACCTCGAGAGGAAATAGAGAAAAAATTGAAGCTACTTATAAAAGTGAAACAAGAATAGCAAAGAAATTACATGATGAACTCGCTAATGATATTTATCACACCATGGCATTTGCCGAAAATAAAAATCTTTCTATAGTTGAAAACAAAGAACAATTATTAAATAATTTAGATGCTATATATCTAAGAACAAGAGATATTTCGAAGGAAAACAGCCCTATAATAACCTCTGAAAAATATACTTTTTATTTAAAAGAAATGATTTCCGGATTTAATACTTCGGACATTAATCTTTTATTAAATGACATAGAATCTATTCCGTGGAATGAAATAGAAAAAAACAAGAAAATTACTGTCTATAGAATTTTACAAGAATTACTTGTAAACATGAAAAAACACAGTAAGGCGACCTTAGTTGGTATTAATTTCAAAAAAACAGACAAAAGCGTTATTATAAATTATACAGACAACGGAAAAGGTATTGACGTAAATGATATAATTTTTAAAAATGGTTTGCATAATGTAGAAAATCGTATTCTAAGCATAAAGGGAGAAATTGATATTGATTCTGAACCAAACAAAGGTTTTAAGGTTTTTATTAAATTTCCATTGTAATGAAAAAACTTTATTCTTTTTCAAAAAAGACGCTTCTCAAATATCTATTAATAATAATAACTTTATTACTAATAGCGGTATTGTTTGTTCGTTTTTGTGAAAGGAAAACAGCAATAAAACCAAAAACAGAGCATACTGAAGAAATAAAAAGACTTACAGATGTTGCAGATATCTATTTTGATACTGATAAGAAAGATAGTGCTATTTATGTATTTAATAAGGTAAAAGTACTTTGCGATCCAAAAACAAACCCTATTGATTATGTGTATGCAGTGACATGTATAGCGGAACTTCATCAAAAAAATTGTGATTATATAGCTAGTGAAGCAAGTGCAACCGAGGCATTACCTTATTTAAAAGATATAAAAAACCCACGTTATTCCTGGATTGTATATAATATTTTAGGAATTAATTACACCCATAGTTATGATAACAAGAATGCTATCTTGTGTTTTAAAAAAGCAATTAAGTTAAAAACAAGTGTTTGGAGAAAAAGTCTCGCCATAAACAATTTAGTAGTTGTCTATATGGAACAACATAAATATAAAGAAGCTGCTATTCTGCTTAACATATTGGCTTCTCAAAAAAACATTTCAAGTTACGATGCTGCAAACAATAATGATCATGCCTATATTATAGACAATTTAGGTTATTGTTATTATAAATTAGGTAATTCTGAGAAAGCATTAGAATGTTATTATGAAGGTTTAAAAATACGATTACAACCCAAAAATGATGATGGGTTATCCACTTCTTACAAACATCTTTCTGTCTTTTTTCAAAAAACGAATCCAGGACTAGCAAAAGAATATGCAAAGAAAGCTTTTGATCATGCTTCAGAAATAAACAATATAGTGGAGAGAATTAGTAGCCTTTCTTTATTAGTAAACAACACAGAAGGAAATGAGTTGAAAAAATATTCCTTACACTATATCCACCTTGTTGACAGCTTAAACCTTGCTAACAAAAAAATAAAAAATCAATTCTCTAACATTAAATATAATTTTAATAAAGACAGAGCCGAAAACTTACAGCTTAAAGCTCTAAAAATCGAAAATAATTTACAACTAGAAAGACAAAAAAGTAGAATTATTATTTCTTATGTCATTATTGCTTTTGTCTTAGGACTTATTCTATTTCTTTATTTTCATTTAACTCTAAAAGGTGAAAAAGAAAAAAATGATGCCATTTTTAGCAGTGAAATACGAATATCCAAAAAATTGCACGATGAACTTGCTAACGATGTTTATCAAACAATAGCTTTTGCAGAAACCAAGGATTTGGAAAACGATGAAAATAAAGAAAAATTACTAAACAACTTAGACAATATTTATTTCAGAACGCGGAATATTTCAAAAGAAAATAGTGACATCTCTACAGATAAAAATTATCCACTCGCAGTAAAAGAAATGATTTCAGGGCACAAATCTCCTGAAATTAATATTCTTATAAATGGTTTTGATACGATACGTTGGGATGAAATAGAGAGAAATAAAAAAATAATTCTTTATAGAGTTTTACAAGAGTTATTTGTTAATATGAAAAAACATAGCGAAGCAAGTTTAGTTAGCATTTCATTCAATATAAAAAATAAAAATTTACAGGTCATATATAGTGATAACGGTACCGGAATTAAAAATAACAGCTTAATTTTAAAAAATGGTCTCCAAAATGTGGAAAGCCGTATTAAAACTATAAATGGAACTATTAATTTTGGCAATAATTCACAAAAAGGTTTTAAAATAAGTTTCACTTTCCCTTTATAAAATATAATATGTTTAAAAAAGTTTTAGTAGCCGAAGATTTAGATAGTATCAGTATAGCTGTTATTCAAGTACTTGAAGACTTAGAGATACCAACAATACATCACGTAAAGTATTGTGATGATGGTTTGTTAAAAGTCAAGAAGGGTCTTAACGACAACGAACCTTATGATCTATTAATTAGTGATTTATCATTTAAATCAGACCATCGAAAAACAGAACTTTCAGGTGGTGAAGAACTTATTGAAGCGATCAACGAGGTACAACCTTCATTAAAAAAGATTGTATTTTCGATTGAAGACAAATCATATCGAATTAAATCACTTTTTAATGATTTAGGAATAAGCGCATACGTTTCAAAAGGACGAAACAGCATAAATGAATTAAGGAAAGCTGTAGAAGGTACTTTTAGAGGGGAAGAAAAAATTCTATCATCAGATTTATCTTTTAGTTTTAGCGACAAAGCATTGATCGAAATTGAATCTTACGATATTTCAATCTTAAAACTTTTAGCACAGGGATATATCTTAGAAAACATTTCAAGTGAATTTAAATCTTCTTCTATAACTCCAAACGGCACAAGTAGTATTGAAAAAAGAATTAATAAATTAAAAATATATTTTAAAGCCAATAATAATGTTCACTTAATAGCAATTGCAAAAGATTTTGGCTTAGTATAAATTTTAATCCTGTTTACGGATTCCCGTAAGGAAATGTTTTTTTAACCTTATAAATTTGTTTGAATCTATTAACCAACCAATGAAACCTAAATATCTAATTAATTTTATCTCAAAAATTAATACAACCAAAAACAAAATCATTATGAAAACAATGTTACTATGTATCTTTCTTTCAGTTAGTTTTGCTTTCGTCTCTGAAAAATCAGGTTGGATTGAAGTTGACTGGAAAATTATATTTATTCCGGCACTTCTTGTTTTACAAATTATTATTATTTCTACTGCTTTAAAAAACAGATACAAGAAACATTAAGGCGCTATTTTTCAATCTTAAATTTGATTAGGGAGAAAAACACTTTTTACTTATTCTAATCTCCACATTCTTATGCAGTATTGTTATAGCTCAAAACAGAAATAATGATTCCCGAAGGAATCACAAGGAATAACTTAAAACAATCCATCAACAAAAGCATTCTATTAAAATGTTTTTAATAGCAACTCTAAATTAGAGTTAATTAAGAATATGGTCAAATTTTAAAATTACTTATATTTGAATTTTTAGATTCTGTATGAAAAACATTTTAAGTTTTGTTCTCTTATTTCTTAGCATCCTATCCTTTTCACAAACTAAAGTTCTGTCGTGGAATTTAGAAAATTTTGGAAAATCAAAATCTACTGTTGAATTAAATTTTATTGCCAATACGATTCTTAATTATGATATAATTGCAATTCAAGAAGTTGTTGCGGGTTATGGCGGTGCACAGGCAGTTGCCGAGCTAAATAGAATATTAAATACAAAAGGCTCTAAATGGGATTATATAATTAGTGATCCAACCAGTGGGAATAGCTACAAAACGGAGCGATATGTCTTTATTTGGAAAACAAAAAATGTAAAATTAAAAGGTAATCCGTGGCTCGAAAGAAAATATCACTTAGAGATTGACAGAGAACCTTATTTTGCCACTTTCGAAATTGACAAAAAAGCAATTACTTTAGTCAACTTTCATGCTATTACAAAAAATAAACAGCCAGAAACTGAAATTAAATATTTTAAATTTCTACCTGCTGAATATCCGGACTTAAATTTAGTTTTTCTAGGTGATTTTAACTGTCCGCAATCACATTCGGTTTTTAACCCATTAAAAAAAGCTGGATATTTCTCCATCCTGAAAAATCAAAAGACATCATTAAAGAAAAACTGTAAAAACAATAATTGCCTTGCCTCAGAGTTTGACAATATTTTTTACCGAGGTGATACCTTAAATTATAAAAATTCAGGTGTTATACCTTTCTACAATACTTTTATTTCGCTACAGGAAGCCCGAAAAATATCTGATCACATTCCGATTTGGTTTGAATTCACTTTAAGATAAACTATGTTTTAAGTTTTTTCTTCTTTGCTGCGGGAAATAAAACATTATTTAAAATCAATCGATATCCTGGCGAATTTGGATGCAAATCTAAAACTGTTGGCGGATCACCAACCTGATGCTGAAAATCTTCAGGATCATGTCCTCCAAAAAAGGTAAACATTCCCTTTCCTTTTTCACCATGAATATATCTGGCTTCACCATTGAGTTCACAAGTCCCCATTATTAATACATTTGATTTTACTAGTGCGGAATCAAATGATGTTGTCTGTCCCATAAACCCTTTTACAAGTTGTGTATGATTTTGACACAGCATACTAGGGATCGGATCCCATTTTGCAGAAAATTCCATTAAAGAAAAATAATCTTTTTCGACAGGGATTTTACGTTTTAATGTCATATCAATATCTGAAAATTCATATTGTTCCGGTCTTCTTTCTAAAGTAAAATCTTTAAAAGCAAACGAATTTCCATAATTTAATTTAGACTGATAGTTCGAATCGCTGGCGTCTCCATCAAACATTGCTTCACAAATATCAACTCCATCTGCTGCGAGTGCAATATCAAAACTGTCAGTAGCAGAGCACATCGCGAACATAAAACCACCTCCAATAACAAAATCCCTGATTTTTTTTGCAACTGCTCCTTTTTCCTGAGATACTTTAGCATAACCTAATTTGGTTGCCAAAGCTTCTGCATCTTTCTTTTGATCAATATACCAGGGTGTATTTTTATAAGCTGCATAAAATTTTCCGTACTGTCCGGTAAAATCTTCGTGATGCAGATGCAACCAATCGTAAAGCAATAATTGATCGCTTAAAACTTCTTCATCATAAATTGGCGTAAATGGAATTTCGGCATAGGTAAGCACTAATGTTACAGCATCATCCCAAGGTTGTTTTCCTTTAGGTGTATATACTGCGATTTTAGGTGCTTTTTCTAAAATTACAGATTCCATGTTTTGTGACGGACTCGATATGTCGTTTAAAATAGAAGCCTCTTCACTATCCGATAATATTTCAAAACTGACACCACGGATTTGACATTCTTTGCGAATTTCTTCAGCATCTGGTAATAAAAATGAACCTCCACGATAATTAAGCAACCAACTCGCTTTATAATCTTTACTTAGACACCAATATGTAATTCCGTATGCTTTCAAGTGATTTTGCTGCGTCGTTTCGTCCATTGGAAGTAAAATGAAAGAAGCTTTTGCATTAAATGAAAACAACAGTATGATAATATATACTAAACTTTTATACATTAGAAAATTATTTTAGTAAAGATATAAAGGAAGTATTAAAAAACACAATAGCCACAGGAGAAAGAAACGTTAAATAAAAAAGTGGCTATTTGTTTAACCGTTTATTGAATTTTATTAAACAACATTTTCGCAAAAACACGTATAAACACCTATTTTACAAAACTAATTTCTACCTACATTTGAAAACCCAAATCATTGAACTATTAATTAAATGAAAACCACGCCATGAAGTTTAATGAGAGCAATAACCAGCCAAAGGGATTGAATGTTTTACAAAAAATAGGAATTTGCGTACTTGTCCTGACGATAATTCTGTACTACATATTATCTATTCAGTTTTTAACCACTTAATTTTTAAATAGTTAAGAAAGCAATTTCGTTTTGAATAGCATAAACCACAAGACCGGCAATATTTCTTGATTCTGTTTTAAGTAATAAATTATTACGATGACCTTCTACAGTTCTTGGACTCAAAAAAAGATGATCAGCAATTTCTGAAGTTGTTTTTTGCTGACAAATAAGTTGAAGAATTTCAATTTCACGAGGTGAAAGAAAATTAGTGTCTAAATTTCCTTTTGAGTTCTTTGTTGAAATAATAGTTTCCTGAATTATTTTTAGCACATTCGCATTATAATAAAATCCTTTTATTGCGACTTCATTAATGGTATGAATTAAATCTTTGGGAGTAGTATTTTTTATAAGATAAGCAACTGCACCTACCTGAATCATATTTGCAATAAATGATTTCGTATCGTAACTAGTTAAAGCAATTATTTTAATATCAGGATGTGTTTTTCGGATAATTTTAGTTGCCTCCACGCCATTTAAGACTGGCATTTTTAAATCCATGATAATAATATCAGGCTTAGTTTCGTTTTCATCTAAATTAAAGAGAAGCTCTTCACCGTTTGAAGCCTCAAAAATAATTTCGATATTATCTTCTCTTTGCAGTAAAAAAGCAATCCCTTTACGGAATAAAACTTCGTCATCAACTAAAGCAATTTTAATAGCGGCACTCATTTATTCGGTTATTTAGTCTTTGGTCTGCCGAAATTACAAAATATGAATTAAAAAACACTTGAATAACCTTTATATATTGGTTAAATAACAGATTTATCTTTAAATATTAACTTAAAAAGTAAAAATTACAGAGATACCTTTATTAATTTGAGAGTCTATTTTAATATCTCCATTCAAAAAAGAGACCCGACTATCGATATTTTTCATTCCCAAACCTTTTTGATTTTCAGTGTTTTTACTATCAAAACCTACACCATTATCTTCATAATTACAAGTAGCAACGCTGGCGATACTTTTAAAAGAAATCCAAATTTCTGTAGCTTTTCCGTGTCGCAATGAATTATTCATCAATTCTTGCAAAATTCTAAAAACGTGCAAATGGCGATCGATATCATTATCATCAAAATCAATTTCATTTTTATAATAAACTTTTACGGCTTTACTACTTTCAAATTCTTCACATAATTCTTCGACTCCGGCATTAAGTCCAAATTTTTCAAATACCGGCGGTAATAAATTATGCGCAATCTTTCTTGAATTCTCTAATGCTTTGGTAGTTAAATTAATTATATTGTCGGTAATTTCATTTGTTTCTTCTTCTGTTAAGTTTGGAGCAGAGAGTAGATGGGTATTAAGGGAAACAATATTGAGTTTAGAACTGATGTCATCGTGAAGATCTTGTGCAATTCTTTTACGCTCTTCTTCTTGTGCAACAATAACGGCATGTAATTGTTCTTTTTGAAGATGAATTTCTAAATCTTTTTTTTCTAATTCTTTCTGGGTAATTTTTTTTCTCGAAAAATAGAAGAACAAAACTAATACAAGTCCCATTAGAATAAATGAAACACAACTAAATATTGCAGTTGCAACGATTTCAGATTCAGGGATTGATTTAGGACTCATATAAACCCAAAGTTTTATTGTTATAATGAAATTATGTTTGCTTAAAATTATAAAAGATTAAAACAAATCTCTATCAAAAAATTCATTCTGATAGAGATTTTAATAAATTTAATCCCGGAACTTTTTTAAAAAGGAGGCGAAGGACGCGCTCCATCGTATGTATCATCAGGTGACGCTACATCTTTTGCTGTTAAAGATGCTTTTTTGATTGAATTGTTTTTATCCAAACCAATTAAAATTGTAGTCACCTTCCCTACTGGATTAAGTCCTAAAAACAATCCAACATTAGTTGTATTGTTATTTTTTAGTAAATCAGTAATAATTTCTTTTTCTAAACTATAATGTTTAAAACGTTTTCCTTCATAAGATAACACCTCGTCTAATCCAGTTACTGAATTCAATTTTTCCTGCCATGCGGTAATACCATCAAAAGCTTCTTTAGGAAAAAGTAAGTGCTTGTCTAAAAGTTCAACTCCTTTGTTAGCTTTGCTTTTAGAAACATTTAATACAGCTAATTTGTCTGTATAAGAAGCTTCTTTTAGTATTTGAGAGTCAACACCTGCAAGTTCGTTTCCAGATTTATCAACTCCAATAACTTTAATTTGTAACGTATTGTCGCTGTACCCCAAAACAAACTGAACATTCACAACATTTGGTGTTTCTACCAACTTAGACATTTCATCAGTTGGAAATAAATAACCCGTTACTTGTTTTTGAGAATCTGCAAACTTAGCATCCAATTTTGCTGTCTGCCAATTCTCCTGCTCTGTCTTTGAAACGACAGAAGTATTCCCCTGCGAATTCTCGTTTTGACACGAAAAAAATAGAAGTGTTGCTACAATAGCACCAGATAGAATAGTTTTTTTCATCAATAGTAATTTAAAGGTTTAATCAATACTGCTTACTTTTCTTTTAAAATAACTTACTTTCCATTCATATAGTATAAATAAATAATAGACTACAATAAGAATCGCATTAAGAATCCATGTGATGAAACTAAATTTTGCACTAAATTTCACAGTTAAGTTACCGACTAAAAACAGGATTGTACTACCAAATAGGTACAGTAAGATACCCATGTTGATAAAATAGAACTCTTTCTTTTCGTCTAACATATTGTAAAAATGGAATGTTGCATAAATTATCAACAAAAATGATGTAATAAAAATCTCGTATAAATTGAATCTAACAAACAACTCTGGTTTTAGTCCATATTGAACTGCCAGTGTTAATAAAACTAGTACAAATCCAATCTTTATTGTTTTTTTTTGAAACTGGTCTTTCACTAAATTTAAATAAAACATGCTCAATAATATAAACTGTCCGATAAAATAAAAATGAGACATTAACAGATTGTTATTATACAATAGCATTAACACAGTCGAAATAAGCTCAACAATTACTAGTAATAATAAATAAACTGTAAAAATTTTATAGCTTTTGCCCTGTTTAAAAAAACCTATTGCATACAAAATGAAGTTTAAGATTAGAAGGCAATATCCGAAATTAATAATAAATACACGCATGAAAATTACTGATTCATTGGGCTACTATCGTCTCCTGTAGCGGGAGGGCTTGGCTGAGCAAAATCATAAATTCCATCTCCACCACCTTCTTCAACTCCATTACGAGGAACCATATCTACATAAATACCCGTTTTCTCATCGTAGCGTGTTCCAACAATCATTAAAGTTTGTAAACCGTCTTCATTAATTCCGATGTAAGCTCTTGCTGCATCAATACCTTGTTCTAAAACCTTTTCTAAATTAATTTTCGGAATTAAATACGAATCCACTTTTTTCTTTCTTAGATCATCATCAGTTGCTTTTTTCCAGCTTGCAACCCATCCTTGAGCTGTTTTTAAAGTAATTTCTGTGTCTTTTTCTGGTAATCTTGAATCTGCCATAATTTTAAATTTGTTTTTGGTTATGATTTAATAGTGCAATTTTTTATCAATTGCCGTGCTAAACTACTGAATTTTTGCTAACAATTTAACAATTTGACATAAAAAAAACCTTATAAAAAGGTTTTTTAAATTTTATTAAAATGGAACATCACTGTCATCATCGTCGTCATTGAGATTACTTCCAAAAGCTTCATTAGGCGATGGCAAGTTTTTAGTGATAAACGGATTATCATCATGATTCATTTTAGAAGGAAGATCATCATAGCTACCAGAAAAATCATCAAGGTTATCAAATTTTCCAAGGTGTCCCAAGAATTTCAAACGAACGTTTTCGATACCACCATTACGGTGTTTCGCGATCATAATTTCTGCCTGTCCTGCTGTTGGCGAAGCCTCATCATCATCCCATTCATCAATTTTATAATACTCTGGTCGGTACAAGAACGAAACAATATCAGCATCCTGCTCAATTGCTCCAGATTCACGAAGATCCGATAGCAAAGGACGTTTACTTGATCCACGGGTTTCAACCGCACGCGATAGCTGAGAAAGTGCAATTACCGGCACATTTAACTCTTTGGCCAATGCTTTTAAGTTTCGGGAAATTGTAGAAATCTCCTGCTCACGGTTTCCTCCTCCTTTACCATTTCCTCCGGCAGTCATTAATTGCAAATAATCGACAATTATAATTTTGATTCCGTGTTGCGAAACCAAACGACGACATTTTGCTCTTAAATCGAAGATAGAAAGTGATGGCGTATCATCAATAAACAACGGGGCTTTTTCTAAGTTCTTCACTTTGGTACTCAACATGGTCCATTCGTGAGGCTCTAATTTACCAGTACGCAGTTTCTCTGATGACAATCCTGTTTCTGATGAAATTAACCTCGTAATTAACTGAACCGATGCCATCTCCAGAGAGAACAAAGCTACAGGGTGTCCAAAATCAATGGCTATATTTCTGGCCATAGAAAGTACGAAAGCTGTTTTACCCATCGCCGGCCTTGCTGCAATGATGATTAAATCACTTGGCTGCCATCCTGAAGTTAGCTTATCTAAATTGGTAAAACCAGTTTCAACACCACTTAAACCTTCTTGCTTAGAAATTTCCTCAATACGTTTCTTAGCCTGCAAAACCAAACTCTGTGCAGTTTCAGAACTACGTTTAATATTTCCCTGAGTTACTTCATATAATTTTGATTCGGCCTGATCCAACAAATCAAATACATCGGTTGTTTCATCATAAGACGCTTCAATAATTTCAGACGAAATTCTGATCAAACTTCTTTGAATAAATTTCTGAAGAATGATACGCGAGTGAAATTCGATATGCGCAGAAGAGGCTATTTTTTGTGTAAGCTGAATTAAATAAAAATCTCCTCCTGCTAAATCTAATTTTCCATTTTTTTTCAGCTGAGCTGAAACCGTTAACAAGTCAATTGGTTGTGTATCTGTAAAAAGCTGAACAATCGCTTCAAAAATAAATTTATGTGCATCTTTGTAAAAAGCATCAGCCTGTAGAATATCAATTACATCATCTACCCCTTTTTTATCAATCATCATCGCCCCAAGCACAGCTTCTTCTAAATCAAGTACTTGCGGAGGTAATTTTCCTTTTTCTAAATTAATAATTGTGGTTTTATCTACCTTAACAGGGTTTATGTTTTTGAAATTTTCCATATAGCGAAAGTAACAAAATTTAAAAAAAAATTGCTATCGAGTTATAACTATTAATTGTTTATAAATAAGTTTTTTTTGTTCATAACCAAAAAAAAATCCGAAACTGTAAGGCTTCGGATTTTAATTAATCTTGTAAGAATTTACTCTTTATACTCGCCCATATTACTGTATTTGTCCATTCTTTGGGCAATTAAGTCGGCTGTTGATAAGTCTTTCAATTCGTTATATCCTTTGGTAATGTATTCGGCAACTGTTTTGAAAGTAGTTTCGCGATCGTAGTGCGCTCCTCCTAGTGGTTCCGGAATAACATCATCAACTAATTTTTGTCTTTTCATATCAGATGAAGTCAATTTTAAAGCATCTGCAGCACGTTCTTTGTACTCCCAGCTTTTCCATAAAATTGAAGAACATGATTCTGGAGAAATTACAGAATACCAGGTATTCTCTAACATATATACTTTATCTCCAACACCAATTCCTAAAGCTCCACCAGAAGCTCCTTCACCAACAATAATGGTAATAATTGGCACTTGCAAACGAACCATTTCAAAAATGTTTCTTGCAATAGCTTCTCCCTGTCCTCTTTCCTCAGCCTCTAGACCTGGATACGCACCCGGAGTATCTACTAAAGTCAAAACCGGAATTCCGAATTTCTCTGCCATTTTCATTAAACGCAAAGCTTTACGGTATCCTTCAGGATTTGCCATACCAAAATTACGGTACTGACGTGTTTTTGTATTAAAACCTTTTTGCTGACCAACAATCATAAACGATTGTCCGTTTACTTTTCCTAATCCGCCAACCATTGCTTTATCATCTTTAAAACCTCTGTCTCCGTGAAGTTCTAAGAAAGTATCACCACAGATCGCTCTGATATAATCTAAAGTATAAGGTCTGTTTGGATGTCTTGACAGCTGAACACGTTGCCAAGCCGTTAGGTTTTTGTATATTTCTTTTTTAGTTTCTACTAGCTTTTTGTTGATTTCCTTGCACGTTGGTGTGACATCAACATCAGATTCTTTTCCAATTATAACACACTTTTCTAGCTGTTCTTCAAGTTCTTTGATTGGAAGCTCAAAATCTAAATATTCCATGGATTTTTGAATTTTGTTTGTAAATCGAACCGCAAATATAAAAATATTATATCATTGGCACAGTTAATTGTTAGTAAAGTATCAAATTGTGATTTAAAAATAAGTAAACTATTACAGTTCTTTCTTATTTTTATAATGTTTAAAAACGCCGTTTAAAATAACTGTAATTACAATTATCAGGGCACCAATATAAAATTCCGTACTCATTTTTTCTTTTCCTCCAAGAATAAAGTAAGCCAGCATAATTCCGTAAACAGGCTCTAAATTAGTCGTTAACATAACCGTATAAGGAGTTAATTTCTGCATTACTTTTACAGAAGCGGTAAAAGCATAAGCCGTACAAATAGAAGCTAAAATAAGCAGCAAAACCCAATTGTTTAATGACATTGTAAAAAAGTCTGCAGTAAATTTTCCTTTAAATAAAAAATAAATAGTAATAAAGAAAACTCCCGCACCAAATTCATAAAATGTAATTACTGATGGTTCATGATCTGCAATTAACTTTCCGTTCATGAGCGTAAATAAAACGCCGAGAATGATTGCTGCCAATGCATAATAAACACCTGTAAGATATTTAATTTCAACCTGCAAAATGAGGGCAAGTCCAGCAATTATAATCAATCCGAAGAAAACTTCGTAGAATAATATTTTTCGTCCGTAAAAAAGCGGCTCTAATAAAGAGGCGAAAAATGCACCCAAAGAGAATATAGAAAGCGTAATTGAAACATTAGAAACATGAATGGCTTTAAAAAAGAAAATCCAATGCAGTGCAATAAGTAAACCAACAAAAATTAGTTTAAAAAGCTCTTTTATTGGAACTTGAAAAGATTGTTTTTTATAAACAATAAATCCTCCCAAAAAAATCATGGCCAAAAGCATTCTGAACCAAACAAGATTTTCGGCATCAATTGTAATTAAAGCGCCCAAAATGGCAGTAAAACCCCAGATAAAAACAATTAAATGAAGATTTAAATAACTTTTTAAATTATCGTTTCGCATTACGTAATAAGTAAACTGCCAAAATTCCGAAAGCAATATTCGGGAACCAAACAGCTAATAAAGGTGAGAAAGTAGATTTTTCGGCAAGTGTACCAAAGATTTTATCAAAAAACACAAAAGTAAAAGCAATTGCAATTCCGATAGCTAAATTGGTTCCCATACCTCCGCGTCGTTTCATCGCTGAAACCGCAACGGCAATAATAGTAAGAATAAAAGCAGAAACGGGTACACTATATTTTTTATAAAGAACGACCAGATAGGTATTAATATTTCCAGAGCCTCTTTTTCTTTCTTTTTCAATAAACTTATAAAGTTTTCCAAGACTTAGGGTTTCAGCAATATAAACTACAGGAGTAAGATCTTCTAATTCGAACTTAAAAGGGATATTTTTTTCAGGATTTTTTTCGATGACATCACCTAATTCACCAACAGTTCTTTTTGTATAATCATACAAAATATAGGTTTTCTTTTTCGGGTCCCATTTAATACGGCTAGCTGTGATTTTATATTTCAGTTTATCTTTTTCAAAATGCTCTAATGAAAAATTAAAAGCCGTTTTAGACTCTTCCTGAAAACTATTAACGAAGATAAAATCATTGTCATTGATTTGCCTGTATACATTAGTGTTTTCACCATGCATCAGCTCTTTTCCGTTTCCTTTTAAGTAGGTGTACCTAAAATTATTAAAACCTTCACTTGCGGCAGGAACGATATAAAACCCCATTAAAAGCACAAAAACCGACACAATCGACGCCCCTATAATATAAGGACGAAGAAAACGCGTAAATGAAATTCCAGAGCTCAAAATCGCAATAATCTCTGTATTATTGGCCAGTTTTGAAGTAAACCATATTACAGATAAAAATAAAAATATTGGAAATAAAGAGTTCGCAAAATAAATGGTAAAGTTGTAATAATAGATCGCAATATCCAAAAACGGAATCTTGTTTTCCAGCATTTTATTCACCTTTTCAGAAACGTCAATTACGATCCCAATCGGAATAAATAATAGCAGCATCACCGAGAAGGTGGCTAAATATCTTTTTAAAATATACTTGTCTATTATAGTCAGCATAAAACTTTTAGTTTCAAGTTTAAAAGTTTCAAGTTTCAAGTTTCAGGTTTCACGTTCTCAACTGAACCTGAAACCTGAAACCAAAATAACCTGAAACTTTTTTATAATCTTTGGCTCATATTTTTAACCATCATTTCTTTCCATGGTCTAAAATCGCCTGCTAAGATATGTTTTCTAGCTTCACGAACCAACCACATATAGAAACCAAGATTATGAATAGTAGCAATTTGTTTTCCTAAATATTCATTAGCAGCAAATAAGTGACGCAAATAAGCTTTTGTATATTCTGTATCTACAAAAGTGTGTCCCATTTCGTCTATCGGAGAAAAATCAGCTTCCCACTTTTTATTCTTAATATTGATCGTTCCGTTTGCTGTAAACAACATTCCGTTTCTTGCGTTACGTGTTGGCATCACACAATCAAACATATCAATACCTAACGCAATATTTTCTAATATATTTATAGGAGTTCCAACTCCCATCAGGTAACGAGGTTTGTCTTCTGGCAAAATTTCGCAGACAACTTCAGTCATTGCATACATTTCTTCTGCCGGCTCTCCTACTGATAATCCACCAATAGCATTTCCTTGCTGACCTGAATTGGCAATATATTCAGCCGATTGACGACGTAAATCTTTATAAGTACTTCCCTGAACAATTGGAAAAAACGTTTGCTCATATCCGTATTTATAAGGAACTTTATCTAAATGGCTAATACAACGATCCAACCAACGGTGCGTCATGTGCATCGAGCGTTGCGCATATCTGTAATCACAAGGATAAGGCGTACACTCATCAAAAGCCATGATAATATCAGCCCCGATAGTACGCTGAATTTCCATTACATTTTCTGGTGTAAAAAAGTGATATGAACCGTCAATATGCGATTTAAACTTCACTCCTTCTTCCTTAATTTTTCGATTGTTAGAAAGAGAATAAACCTGATATCCACCGGAATCTGTCAAAATATTACGATCCCAGTTCATGAATTTATGCAATCCACCAGCTTTTTCTAAAATTTCAGTCTGCGGACGTAAGTATAAGTGGTAAGTGTTTCCAAGAATAATATCCGGATTAATATCTTCTTTCAATTCACGCTGATGCACTCCTTTTACCGAAGCTACTGTACCAACAGGCATAAAAATAGGCGTTTCAATTACGCCGTGATCTGTAGTGATACTTCCCGCTCTCGCTTTCGATTGCGGATCTTTTTGTAATAAATCAAACTTCATCTGTTTCTTTTTTCAGTCGGCAAAGATAAGCTAATTTCAGGGAAAATTAATTAGATAATTTGGCAATTAGAAAATGGGATAATTCGGCAATGGGATAATTTAGATAATGATCCTAATTAAACTGAAACCCCTCACAAAGAAAATCTGGAATTTGGAATTTGAAAATTGGAATTTGGGATTTAAAAATTGGATTTTATTTCCTTCGGGCGTTCCAGGAGAAATTTCTAAATTTGAAGAAAAAAAAATCTGCAACCCGAGCCTTAGGAACAGACGAAGCAAATCTGCGAGCAAAAAATCAACGAAGCAATGAACTTAGCACAAAAACTGGGATACCCCGAAAACACCAAACTACTAATTATTCATGCCGACGATGCCGGATTATCACATTCAGAAAATCAAGCAACGATTAAAGCCCTTCAAAACGGATCTGTAAACTCGTATAGTATAATGGTACCCTGCGCCTGGTTTTATGAAATCGCAACATTTGCCAAAAATAATCCACAATTCGATTGCGGCATACATCTAACTTTAACCTGTGAATGGGAGAATTACAAATTCGCTCCAATTCTTCCCGCAAGCGAAGTTTCAAGTTTAACAGACCAAAACGGCTATTTTCATAAAAACAGAGCAGACTTTAAAAACAACGCAAAGCCGGCCGAAATAAAAAAAGAACTTATTGCCCAAATCGAAAAAGCATTACAATTCGGAATCCAACCTTCACATCTCGATTCTCACATGTGTAGTGTTGGTGTTACTCCTGAAATTTTAGAAATTTATAAAGAACTTGGAGAAACATACAATTTACCCGTTTTCATCAACAGACAATTTGTGGAGTCGATCAGTTTATCTACTGAAAAATATAATTTTGAAAATACGCTTTTAGCCGACAACCTTATTATTGGAAACTTTGCTGATTTCGAAAAAGGTGAACTTAAAAAATCTTATCAAGAAGCTTTAGATTCTATTGCTCCGGGCTTTAATGTATTCCTGCTTCACCTCGCTTTTGATGATTACGAAATGAAAGGTATCACAATTAATCATCCGAATTTTGGTTCAGCATGGCGTCAAATCGATTTTGATTTTTTTACAAGTCAGGAATGCAAAACAAAACTTCAGGAAAATAACATTCAATTAATTACCTGGAGCGACATTCTAGAAATAAGATAAATTATGTGAATGCTTAAACTTTGCACTTAAAACATATAACATTATGCAAGCAATAATTTCATAACTTTAGTAATCAATTTAAAAAGTAGAAATTATGATAAATTCAGACGATAATAACCCAATTAAAGAAGATAAAATCGAGAGAAATTTAGAAAATTTAGATTATCCGGCAAGTGAAGACATCTATAATCAGGAAGACAAACTGGAAGACATTGATCTGGAAGATATTTCCGGAGAAAGAACCATCAATCCGGACAACCACGAATGGAAACAAAACAGTGATAAACTGGGAAATGACTTAGATATTCCGGGTGCCGAACTTGATGATGAACAGGAAGAAATTGGATCAGAAGACGAAGAAAATAATTTCTACAGCGAAGGCGATACCGAGTAACTTTTTTGCCACAAATTACATAATTTTCAAAAATTATTTTTTTTGCCACAGATGAAAGAATTAACAGTGATTTTTACAATCATTTTAATCCTTTCATCTGTGGCAAACTTTTATGTACTATTTACAAGATTTTGCATTTTTTTTCTTCATCAATAAAAAAAAGAATAGAATTTAACAATTCCGTCAAACTAAAGCAAAAAATCATTTGTCAACCCGCAAAATAAAAATTACTTTTGCAACAGTTTAACTTTTACAAATAAAATGAAGCCTAACACACAACAATTAAGCGATTTAACTATCCAAGTAAGAAGAGATATCCTTCGAATGGTACATGCTGTCAACTCAGGCCACCCGGGTGGTTCACTAGGTTGCACGGAATTTTTGGTAACACTTTACCAAAATATTATGGACCGCAAAGAAGGTTTTGATATGGACGGAATTGGAGAAGACATCTTCTTCCTTTCAAATGGTCACATTTCTCCAGTATTTTATAGTGTTTTAGCTCGTAGTGGTTATTTCCCTATTTCAGAACTTGCCACTTTCAGATTATTAAATTCTCGTTTACAAGGACACCCAACAACTCATGAAGGTTTACCTGGAGTGCGTATTGCTTCTGGATCATTAGGACAAGGTCTATCTGTAGCACTTGGTGCTGCGCAGGCTAAAAAATTAAATGGAGATAATCATTTGGTTTATACTTTACATGGTGATGGTGAATTACAAGAAGGTCAAAACTGGGAAGCCATTATGTATGCTTCTGCTAAAAAAGTAGACAACCTTATTGCAACTGTTGACGTTAACGGAAAACAAATCGACGGAACAACTGACGAAGTTTTACCAATGGGAAGCATCCGCGCAAAATTTGAGGCTTTTGACTGGGACGTTCTTGAAATTAAAGAAGGAAACAACATCGATGCTATTCTTTCAGGTTTAACTGATGCTAAATCTAGAACCGGAAAAGGAAAACCAGTTTGTATTTTATTATACACTGAAATGGGTAACGGAGTAGACTTTATGATGCACACACATGCATGGCATGGTAAAGCACCAAACAACGATCAGTTGGCAGCTGCCTTAGCTCAAAACTATTCTGCAGATCAAATCGATTACTAAAAAAGTGTTCAGTCTCAGTGACAGTTTTCAGCTTAGAAACATAGTTACTTAGAAACTAGCATCTCATAAAAGACAAAAATGAAAAAATATACAAATACAGGAAGTAAAGATACCCGTTCAGGTTTTGGAGCGGGAATGACTGAACTAGGTCAAAAAAACGAAAACGTTGTGGCATTATGTGCTGATTTAATTGGATCATTAAAATTTGATGATTTCAAAAAAAATCATCCAGAGCGTTTTTTCCAAATTGGAATCGCAGAAGCTAATATGATTGGTATCGCTGCAGGTTTAACAATTGGAGGAAAAATTCCATTTACAGGAACTTTTGCTAACTTCTCTACAGGAAGAGTTTACGATCAAATTCGTCAATCAGTTGCTTATTCTGATAAAAATGTAAAAATTTGTGCTTCTCATGCTGGTTTAACACTTGGTGAAGATGGCGCAACACACCAAATATTAGAAGATATTGGTTTAATGAAAATGTTGCCGGGAATGACTGTAATCAATACTTGCGATTACAATCAGACTAAAGCAGCTACATTAGCATTAGCAGATCACCACGGTCCTGCTTACTTACGTTTTGGACGTCCGGTTGTGGCTAACTTTACTCCTGCTGACGAGCCTTTCGTAATTGGAAAAGCGATTTTATTAAACGAAGGAACTGATGTTACAATTATAGCAACAGGACATTTAGTTTGGGAAGCGCTTATCGCTGCTGAAGCTTTAGAAGCAATAGGAATTTCTGCTGAAGTAATCAATATTCACACTATCAAACCACTTGATGAAGAAGCTATTCTTAAATCGATTGCTAAAACAAGATGTGTGGTTACTGCAGAAGAACATAACTACCTTGGAGGTCTTGGAGAAAGTGTTTCAGGTGTATTAGCTTTAAACAATCCAACTCCACAAGAATTTGTAGCAGTAAACGATAGTTTTGGTGAATCTGGAACACCAGAGCAATTAATGGAAAAATACAAACTAAACAATCAAGCGATTGTTGAAGCTGTAGAAAGAGTTATTAAAAGAAAATAATTTTAGATTTCTTACTTTATATAAAAAACCTCGAAAGTGATTTTCGAGGTTTTTTTATGCTTTAACTTTAATTCAAGTTTTATTATTTTTCATTAAGAAAAAACCAAACAATCCAACCATTACTCATAACTCAGGAATAAACCATCTTTAGAAAACCAATCATACTGTTTTTTTTACTTCATAAAAAAAACCTCGAAATCACTTTCGAGGTTTTACAATTTATATGAATTAAACTTTAATTCTTTTGATAAGGATAAGTTTTATCTACATGCATTCTTAAACGAGCAGGATCTGTGTAATCTGCTGGTAAAAACGCTCTTGAATTTGTAATGGATTCTGGTTTAGTAGGATCTGCAAGCGCTCCTGTTGGTCTTCTTGGAATACCCCAAATTTCAGACTCATCTGTATTAGGCGTATTCGGATTATCTAAAATAGGATCATAAGGATAATATTTACTTAATCCAGAATAGGTAGCACCAGTTGGTTTTGTCACTTCAAATCGGGTTGTATATCCATCCCCATCATCATCAGGATCAACAAAATCAGCAAAAGTATCCCCATCAGTATCATCAACTAAATCTGCAGGAGGGTGTGGATATTTCACAGTATCCGTAAAATCATACAAATATCCATCGTGATTAATATCTTCCTGATAATCAAGAACACCATCCTGATCATGATCTAGTCTTTGCAAATCATACAATTTAAAACTAAACACTAAAGGTGAATATGCAGGGAATTCTGTTTTAGCTGTTTCATAATAAGCTAGCCCTGAAGGCAAAAACATTACACCAGCACCAAAATCACTATAAGAAACTACACCATCATTAGATGTCGTAGAAGTACCTGTTTTAAATTTTGGAAAAATCTCTGACCATCCATCTATAAGACTACCGTGAGAACCATCTGCTCCATCTGGATCATACTGCCATAAAAGAGCTTTAAACGGAGTCCCATTTGATGAGTCAAAAACAGTCCCATTTAGCAAATTACCTTTATAATCAACTACAATTTTATCTGTATTCGTTGGATTTTGCCCCGTTCCTTCTCTTAATATCAAATAATAAACTTTATAAGTAATATCATCATTGTAAACATCTCTAGTCAACAACTTAGGAAAAGTAGCACTATTAAGATAAGACATAATAGAAGGCTGCGTTGCAGGATTTGTAATTTTACTAATAACAACGTCCTGATCTTGTGGAGTACCCGG
Source organism: Flavobacterium frigidimaris (assembly GCF_002217275.1). NCBI lineage: Bacteria > Pseudomonadati > Bacteroidota > Flavobacteriia > Flavobacteriales > Flavobacteriaceae > Flavobacterium > Flavobacterium frigidimaris. The sequence goes on along the minus strand of NZ_MUGV01000029.1, from coordinate 107,730 downwards.
AGCATTGGTAACCGTAATATAATTAGTATTTAAATATTTAACAATAGAGTCGTTATCAGCCTTATATTGTACGGTATAATCATTCAAAGGAACTACCACTGCATCATCATCATCACTTTTATTACAAGAAACCAAAGAAATGCCGGCAAGCAATAAAATAAAATAATATTTAAATTTATTCATTATTGTTAATTTTTTAGGTGCGCAAGATACAATATTGATTTATTTTTGTAAAGAATTTAACTTCGATTTTAGAAAAATTATGAGAATAGATAAATACTTATGGTGCGTGCGTTATTATAAGACCAGAAACATGGTTACTGAAGCATGCAAAAAGAACCATGTTACTGTAAATGGGCAGGTTGCCAAGCCATCGAAAGAAGTTTTTCCAACAGACAAAATAACATTTAGAAAAGATCAGATTACACAAATTATTACTGTACTTGATATTCCTGAAAGTCGCGTTGGAGCTAAATTGGTCGATATCTATCGCAAAAACGAAACACCAGCTGAAGCTTATGCGCATTTAGAATTATTAAAACTATCTAAAGAGCACTATAGAAAAACTGGTACAGGAAGACCAACTAAAAAAGACAGAAGAGATATTGACGAATATGGGAATGAAATTTTTGATGATGAAGAAACAGAGTAAATTCCGTTAAAAATCCGAAATCTAAAATCTAAAATCTAAAATTCTTATTTGTATTTTAGCAAAAAAAATAAATCATGAGCAAAAACATCATCTTAACGAATCAGGAAATCGAACACAAAATCAAACGTATTGCTTACCAAATTTACGAAACTTTTGTTGACGAAGAAGAAGTTGTGATTGCCGGAATCGCTTCTAACGGATCTATTTTTGCCCAAAAAATTGCAGTTGCCTTAAGCACTATTTCAACACTTAAAGTTTCTACCTGCGAAGTTAAAGTCGATAAACAGAATCCGCAATTGCCAATTCAGACTTCTTTAACCAAAGAAGAGTACCAAAACAAAGGCCTGGTACTAGTTGACGATGTCTTAAACTCTGGCACAACATTAATCTATGCTGTTCGTCATTTCTTAGACGTTCCGCTTAAGAAATTCAAAACAGCAGTACTTGTAGATAGAAATCATAAAAAATACCCGGTAAAAGCCGATTTTAAAGGCATTTCTCTTTCTACATCATTATTAGAGCACGTTCAGGTCGTTTTCGACGACAAAGAGGGTGATTATGCCTTTTTAAGCTAACAGCGCCAAAATATCCTCAACCGTTTCGTCGACCGTTTTATCATCAACCACAACTTTATGTTGCGCATGGTTGTAATAAAAGCTGCGATCGAACAAATGCTTTGCAATAAATTCTTTCATTTCTTCTTCATTCATATTCGCAATTAAAGGACGCTTACTTTTATTGTACACTAATCTATTATATAAAGTAGCTATTGAAGCTTTTAAATAAACAGATGTAATGTCATCTCTTTGCAATAATAAATGATTATTCGCATAACATGGAGTTCCTCCTCCTAATCCGATAATGTTATTTTCTGAAGATTGAAGTAATTCGACGAACATTTCATGTTCTAATTTTCTAAAATAGATTTCTCCATGTTGCTCGAAAATTTCATTTATAGACAAATTTGCTCTTTTTTCGATGCATTTATCCAAATCTAGAAATGGAATATTTATATTTTTTGAAAGATTTTGGGCAATAGTTGACTTTCCGCAACCCATATATCCTAATAATACGATTTTTTTCATTTTAATAATTGCCTAAAAATTAAGACGTTGTAAATTTTGATTAAAAAAAGACAAATTTATAATAAATAAGCTTGCAAATATCAAAAATAACTCCTTATATTTGCACCCGCATTCAAGGAAAGAATATGACTCGATAGCTCAGTCGGTAGAGCACATCACTTTTAATGATGGGGTCCTGGGTTCGAGCCCCAGTCGGGTCACAAATTGTGATTTAACAAAATACTTTCCTTGATAGCAATGACTCGATAGCTCAGTCGGTAGAGCACATCACTTTTAATGATGGGGTCCTGGGTTCGAGCCCCAGTCGGGTCACAAAAGGTCGAGTAATTTTTATTACTTGGCCTTTTTTCATTTTAGGCCACGTGGAGAAACGGTAGACTTGCCATCTTGAGGGGGTGGTGCTCGTAAGGGCGTGTGGGTTCAAATCCCACCGTGGTCACCAAAAAGGTACAAAGGAAAAATTTTTTCCTTTGTACCTTTTTCTTTTCATACCTCACAAACTCTAACTTTCGCCATCTCAAAACAAACAACAACACCTACACCTCATTTACAATACATTAAGCAAAAAAAATAGTCCAAAATATTTGCGTAGTTAAATAACTACACATATATTTGTAGCCAAATAACTTCACAATGAATTTAAGACGAGATGTATTTCAGGCCATTGCAGACCCCACAAGGAGAGCTATATTACTTTTAGTGACTTCACATTCGATGACAGCCGGAGCAATAGCATCAAACTTTGACACAGCAAGGCCAACCGTATCAAAACATTTAAAAATTCTAACTGAATGTGAATTACTTCAGCAAACACAAAACGGACGGGAAGTACACTACACAATAAATGCGGAAAGAATGAAGGAAGTTGCCGAGTTCATTGAACCATTCAGAAAAATGTGGGACGACAGATTCAACAAACTTGAGGATATAATGAAAAACTACAAACCAGAAAACTAAACCACATGGAATTAAAAACAAAAATAAATGCCGAGGACGGAAAACAAGAGCTAATCATTACAAGAGAATTCGACTTGCCTGTTTCCTTGCTTTTCAAAGCTTACATAGAACCCGAAATTGTAGCGCAATGGATGGGAACCAAAGTATTAAAACTCGAAAACAAAAAACACGGTGGCTATCAATTTGAAACCAGTGATAAAAAAGGAAATGTAGTACTACAGATAAATGGGACTATTCATGATTTTATTCCCAATCAAAAAATTACCAGAACATTCGAAATGGAAAATTCACCGTTTGCAGTGCAATTAGAGTTCCTTGAATTTGAAGCTCTCACAGAAAGTACAAGCAAACTAACTATGCAAATTGTTTACAAATCAAACGCGCTTAGAAACCAAATGATGCAGCTCCCGTTTAAACAAGGTATTAATATGGCACACAATCGACTTGAGGAAATAGTAAGTAAATTAAAATAATACATCATGACAAAGAGAAACACAATTATCTACTGGGCCGCCACACTTTGGCTGGCATTAGGAATGACATCAACCGGAATAGTACAAATACTGCAAATAAAAGAAGAAGTTGACATGATGGCACATTTGGGCTATCCTCTTTATTTTCTTGTAATTTTAGGCGTCTGGAAATTATTAGGCGTAGTTGCAATACTACTTCCAAAATTTCCGTTACTAAAAGAATGGGCATATGCAGGCTTCTTTTTCGCGATGTCTGGTGCTATTGTATCGCACTTTGCCAAAGCCGACGAAGCTATTGCTTATTTTGGCCCCACTTTATTACTTGTTTTAACTGTTCTTTCCTGGTATTTTAGACCTATAGAAAGAAAAACCATTTCAGCTTAACTATTAAAAAACAAACAACATGAATCCGAAAGTTGATTTTTATTTTGACAAAGCCAGTAAATGGCAGAAAGAATTAGAACAATTAAGAACGATTGCATTAGATTGTCAATTAACAGAAGAATTAAAATGGGGAACACCGTGTTATGTGCAGCAAAAAAACAATATTGTTTTAATACACGACTTTAAGGAGTATTGTGCTTTTTTATTTTTTAAAGGCGCTTTATTAAAGGACACAGAAGGAATCCTGATTCAGCAATCTGAGAATGTTCAGGCAGCGAGACAAATCAGATTTACCCATCTTAAAGAAATAGTGAAACAAAAAAGCATTTTAAAAGCTTATATCTATGAAGCTATTGAAATTGAAAAAGCAGGTTTGAGAGTCGAATTGAAAAAAACTTCAGAGTTTCCCGTTTCTGAAGAATTTCAAAAAAAATTAAAGGAGGATTCCCAGGTAAAAAAAGCTTTTGAAGCTTTGACACCAGGCCGACAAAGAGGGTATTTATTATATTTTGCTCAACCCAAACAGGCAAAGACACGCGAAGCCAGAGTTGAAAAAGCTATTCCGGATATTCTTGAAGGAAAAGGATTAAAAGATTAATTAAATGCTGGTTTGCACACAAAGTATAACTACACAAATAAAAACATCATGAGTAAAAATAAAATAGCACCAGAACAGCAAGAGGAAATCATTAGCATTTTAAAAACGCGTTTTGAGAAAAACAAAACACGACATGCCGATATTGAATGGAATAAAGTACATGAAAAACTGGAAGCAAATCCTGAAAAACTCTGGTCGCTTCTCGAAATGGAAAAAACCGATGGCGAACCAGATGTTGTGGGTTATGATAAAAACACAAATGAATATATATTTTTCGATTGCGTTGCTGAAAGCCCAAAAGGCCGCAGAAGTCTTTGCTACGATCGCAAAGCATTAGATTCAAGAAAAGAACACAAACCCAAAAATAGTGCTCTTGATATGGCCGAAGAAATGGGCGTCGAAATCCTGACCGAAGAACAATACAGAAATTTACAGGAATTAGGAAATTTTGACACCAAAACTTCAAGCTGGATAACCACCACTCCGGAAGTTCGTAAATTGGGAGGCGCTTTATTTTCTGATTTCCGTTATGACAGAACTTTCGTGTATCATAATGGTGCCGAATCGTATTATGCCGCAAGAGGTTTTCGTGGTTGTTTAAAGGTCTAGTTTTTTTTAGGAGCTAATCCAGCTATCCGCTTGTATCTTTTCCTTGCTAAAGGAGCAAGAAAAAGGATACCGCTCCTATCTGGGCTAGGGAACTCATTTTCATAACAGGTTAATTCTAAAAAAAGCCATGATTACATTCGTGAATTAATATTTTAAATTTAATTACCATTTTTTCACAAAAGAATTTCTCTTACAAAATAAAACTTTCATAAATTCGTCTCAGAATTAATTAACCTACTAACTAATCCCAAATTGGTTTATGAAAAAATTATTACTTGTATCATTTATTATGATCAGCTGCTCAACCTGGGCCCAATCGGCAACGACTTATTTTGACAAAGCCATGAAAAAAGCCGACGCTGGTAACACAAAAGGCGCCATCGCCGATTACACAAAGGCAATCAATATGGACCCTAAATTTGTCGAAGCGTATCAAAACAGAGGTGTGGCCAAATACAACCTCAATGATTTAAAAGGAGCTCTTGTCGATTTTAACAAAACGCTCGAATTAAACGACATGAATACTGATGCTTATACCGGAAGAGCCAATGTCAATTACAAATTGATGAACTTTAAGGAAACCATTGCAGATTGTACTTCATCACTCGAATTAAATCCAAAAGATTATGTTGCTTACAACTTAAGAGGTTTGGCCTATAATAAAATCGGAGACAAAAAAAATTGCTGCAAAGACTTCTCTAAAGCGATTGAACTGGGCAGCCAGAGCGCCAAAAAAAACAAAGCAACATTTTGTAAGTAAAACAAAAAATAGCTGACAATAATAAAAAAGCAATCAGTAAAAAACACTTTTTACTGATTGCTTTTCTGTTTAAAACCGATAGCCTTATCATATAAAAGATATCCTTACATTTGTTCTTTAAACTAACACTGAATGGCACTTCTTAAAAAAGCAAATAACCAAATAAAAACCGATAAAAATTCAGGATTTGGAACTAATGCAAACAGTTACGGCGGTAGATTTGTAAACAAAAACGGAACACCAAATATCGAGAAAAGAGGAATGAACATTCTTCGTCGTATCAGTTGGTACCATACCATGATCGACATGCCTAACTGGAAGTTCATGCTAATTTTATTTAGTTTCTACATTGCCATCAATTTTGTTTTTGCGTTATTTTATTACGCAATTGGAATTGAACATCTTGACGGAATTGCACCAACACAAAGTGCATTAATACAATTTGGACAAGCTTATTTTTTTAGCGCACAAACCTTCACAACCGTAGGATACGGACACATTAGTCCAAATGGGTTTTTAACCAGCGCATTATCTGCCGCTGAGGCTTTAATAGGTTTATTGAGTTTTGCTATTGCTACTGGTTTATTTTTTGGAAGATTCAGCAAACCAACTGCTTTTTTAAAATTCTCTCATAATGCCTTAATTTCTCCATATGGAGAAGGTAAAGGATTAATGATTCGTATTGTACCTTTTAAAAATACCAATTTTACTGATGCAAAAGCAAAAGTAACACTCGGAATGAGCACTGAAGAAAATGGTGAACGAACAAACAAATTTTACACGTTAGATTTAGAACTTGACAGGATCAACGCATTATCTTTAAGTTGGACACTAGTACATCCGATAACAGAAAATAGTCCGTTATATAATTTCACCGAAGAAGATTTTAAAAGAATCCACGGCGAAATTTTAGTTTTCATTACTACATTCGATGATATGTTCAGTAATACCGTGGCAGCCAAGACATCGTATACCTTTAATGAAATCATTTATGGCGCAAAATTCGTTACCATGTACAATAGAAGTAAAGATGGTTCTAAAACGATCTTGTATTTGGACAAATTAAATCAGTATGATACTACAAACTTCTCATAATCTATCATTTTAATCAAGTTTTAAATGTAATCTCAGATTTTATTCTATTTTTGTTTATCCAAAATCGTAATAATGATAAACAACATAAAGACCGTTTTTAGCATAAAAGACCTTGAAAATTTATCAGGAATAAAAGCACATACCATTCGTATTTGGGAAAAGAGATATAACATTCTTGAACCGATGAGAACGGATACCAACATCCGACTTTACAATGTCCATAATTTACAAAAGCTTTTAAACATAACCCTATTACACGAATACGGTTATAAAATATCTAAGATAGCCACTTATCCGGAGGAAAAAATTCCGCAACTGGTTCGTGAAATCATTTCAAAGAAGAATTCTCAAAATTATGCTATCACATCCTTTAAGATGGCAATGATGAATTTTGACCAGGAATTATTCTTTACCACATTTGACTGGCTTATTTCAGAAAAAACATTTAGCGAAGTATTCAAAGACCATTTTCTTCCTTTATTAAAAGAACTGGGGTTGTTGTGGCAATCTGAAACTATTAGTCCGGCAAATGAACATTTTATATCTCATTTAATTAAGCAAAAGATTTTAATATATACAGAGAGTCTTCAGATTTTAAAACCAGCGAAAACAGATCGCGTTTTTGTTCTTTCGTTACCGCTTAATGAAGTTCATCAAATAGGCTTATTGTACATACAATATGAAATTCTTCTAAAAGGTTACAAAACCATTTATCTAGGAGAAAGTATGCCAATTGAGAATTTACAGGATCTTACTAAATATTTCGAGAATATTACATTTGTTTCTTTCATGACCGTTCAGCCTGATCGTAGCGTAATTAATCAATATGTAAAATCTATGGGGCAAAAATTACTGGCAAAAAACAACGAAATCTGGCTTATGGGTAATATGATCGAGCACATTGACGAGACTATTCTACCAGATAGAATAAAACTTTTCTATACAATGGAAGAGACTCTGGAAAGAATATAATTGTTTTGTTTAAAGTTTTTGTATATTTGTTAAACAAATGACAAAAACGATCGCAATAATAGGTTCTGGCTTCTCTTCGTTAGCCGCTTCATGTTACTTGTCTCAACAAGGTAACAAGGTAACTATTTATGAAAAAAACGAATCTATTGGCGGAAGAGCAAGACAATTCAAAAAAGATGGTTTTACTTTCGACATGGGACCAAGTTGGTACTGGATGCCAGATGTTTTTGAAAAATTCTTTTCTGATTTCGGCAAAAATACCTCTGATTATTATGAGCTTATCAAATTAAATCCTGCGTATCGTGTTTATTTTGGAATTAATGATTTTATCAATATTTATGATAATATTGATGCAATAAAAACCACTTTTGAAGGCATTGAAAAAGGAAGCGGATCAAAACTGGAAGCTTTTATTCATCAGGCTAAAAGCAATTATGATATTGCCATTAAAGATTTGGTATACCGTCCGGGAGTTTCGCCTTTAGAATTAATTACGCCACAAACTGCATTAAAATTAAATCAGTTTTTTGGCACGGTAAGCAGTGATATTCGGAAGAAATTTAAAAACGAGCGATTAATTCAGATTCTAGAATTTCCTGTTTTATTTTTAGGTGCCAAACCAACCAAAACGCCTTCCTTTTATAATTTTATGAATTATGCCGATTTTGGTTTAGGAACATGGCATCCTAAAACCGGAATGTTTGATGTCGTTCGTGGAATCGAAAAACTGGCAATTGAACTAGGAGTTACTATTGAAACGAATGCGTCGATTGAGAAAATTATAGTTGAAAACAAAACCGCAACCGGAATCATAATTAACGGAAAAACCATAAAAGCAGATATCATTGTAAGTGGTGCCGATTATCAGCATACCGAAACTTTACTCGACGAAACACATCGCTGCTATTCAGCAAAATATTGGGAAAGCCGTATTTTCGCACCTTCTTCTCTTTTATTTTTTGTTGGTTTCAATAAAAAAATAGAGAACATTACCCATCACGCCTTATTTTTTGATGTTGATTTTAACCAACACGCAGCAGATATCTATGATGACCCGAAATGGCCCGAGGCACCACTATTCTATGCTAATTTCCCATCTAAAACAGATGCATCTGCAGCACCAAACGGAATGGAAAGCGGCTTCTTTTTAATTCCGTTAGCACCAGGAATAAAAGACACAGAAGAACTTCGGGAAGAATATTTCGAAAAAATAATCACTCGTTTTGAGGAGCTAACGCAGCAAAAAATCAGAAATAATATTATATTTAAAAGATCGTTCTGCAAAAATGATTTTGTAGCAGATTATAATGCTTACAAAGGAAATGCCTACGGAATGGCTAATACACTTTTACAAACTGCTTTTTTAAGGCCAAAACTAAAAAGTAAAAAAGTTCGTAATTTATTTTTTACAGGGCAATTAACCGTTCCTGGTCCAGGAGTTCCGCCCGCCTTAATTTCGGGAAAATTAGTAGCTGAATTAATTCACCAATCTCTAAGATCGTAAAAAGATGAAATCACTATTTGACACCGTTTCTCTAAAATGTAGCAAATTGGTAACCCAAAGCTACAGTACTTCTTTTTCGCTTGCTGTAAAAATGCTTTCGCCAAGTATCAGAGATGGCATCTATAGCATTTACGGCTTTGTTCGTTTTGCAGATGAAATCGTCGATTCTTTTCATGATTACGACAAAGAAAACCTCATCAATGATTTTGAAAAAGAACATTATAAAGCCATGGAAATGGGCATTAGCCTCAACCCTATTCTAAACTCGTTTCAGCATACTGTAAAACAATATAATATAACAGATGATCTAGTTCAGGCTTTTCTTAAAAGCATGAAACTAGATTTGATAAAATCGACTTACAACACGCAATCCGAATACGAAGATTATATTTACGGTTCAGCAGATGTTGTGGGCTTAATGTGCTTAAAGGTGTTTGTAAAAGGAAGCAATCAAAAATACGAGCAACTGAAACACGAAGCAATGCGATTGGGTTCAGCTTTTCAGAAAGTGAATTTCTTAAGGGATTTAAAAGACGACAACTTAGTTTTAAACCGAAATTATTTTCCAGGAGTCGATTTAAAATCCTTTGATGAGAATGCTAAAACAGCCATTATCAAAGAAATCGAAGAAGATTTTAAAATTGCTTATCAGGGAATTGTAAAACTTCCAATGGAAGCAAAATTTGGCGTTTATACTGCTTATATTTATTACAAAAAGCTACTTCAGAAACTAAAAAACACACCCTACTATGAAATTGGAAATTCGAGAATCAGGGTTTCAAATTACACAAAAGCGGGACTTTTAGCGCAATCTTTTGTAACTTACAAGCTAAAATTGGTCTGATAATTTATAGAGTCAATCTTTTATATTTTCAAGTTAAAATTTGAGTGATTTTAATTGCAACTTTAATATTTCAACAAATAAAAAAATGATTTCCTTCTTAATCTTTTTAGGTGTTTTTCTCTTCATGGAGTGCGTTACCTGGCTTACGCACAAATACGTAATGCATGGATTAATGTGGTACTTTCACGCAGATCATCACCAACCCAAATACGATCATGCTTTTGAACGCAACGACATCTTCTTTGTTATTTTTGCCGTTCCGAGTATTGTTCTTTTTTATTTTGGCGTTCAGGGCGGATTCAATTATTTGTTTTTTATTGCCTGTGGCGTAACTTTATATGGCATTTGCTATTTCTTAATTCATGATGTTTTAATTCATCAGCGTTTTAAATGGTTTAAAAATACCAAAAACAAGTACCTCATCGGGTTACGAAAAGCACATAAAATTCACCACAAACATTTAGGAAAAGAAGAAGGAGAATGTTTCGGAATGTTATTTGTTCCTTTTAAATATTATAAAATGTAAAGATTTTGGGCGTTCCCCGCCGCGGCGGGTCGGGCTTTTCGTTCCCGCTTTTTTATGCCTGGCAAAAAGGCCAGCCACAAAAAGAGCTCCACTGCAATCCCTAACGCAATCATATCTTAAGAACTATCTGTAATAACTGATTTTATGAAAGTATACAAAATAGAAACCGTTCAACATGTAAATGCAAGTGTCGAAGAATGTTGGGATTTCTTTTCAAGTCCAAAAAATCTTCAGACCATAACGCTTGACAACATGAGTTTTGAAATTCAGGATTTTGATGGTAAACGAATGTATCCCGGACAAATTATTACGTATACTTTAAAACCTCTTTTAGGTATTAAAATTAATTGGGTTACGATCATCACCGTTTCAAAAGAAAATCAATATTTTATAGACGAACAACGTTTTGGACCTTATTCTTTGTGGCATCACAAACATTTTTTTGAACCTGTAGCTAATGGAACAAAAATGGTAGACATTGTTCATTATGCACTCCCATTAGGATACTTAGGACGAATAATGAACACACTGGTTGTAAAAAGTAAGCTAAAAACGATTTTTGATTATCGCCATAATAAAATTGAAGAACTATTCAATTCAAAAGTATTGGTTGACAATCAAATCGATTAATACAAATAAAAAACATAAAAAAAATAGCCACGACTCGACCGACGGGAACAGACGAAGTAATTCACGACTAAAAAAGTATCAATGTCAAAAAAATTCGTGAGTTCGTGGCGAAAACACAGTACCTGACAAATAATGGCAAAACAAAAAGTTACTCTTTTCTGGTTTAGACGCGATTTGCGTTTAGAAGACAATACCGGATTATTTCATGCTTTACAATCTGACTTTCCCGTAATACCGTTATTTATTTTTGATGATGCTATTTTGGAAAATCTTCCTAAAAGTGATGCGCGGGTAAATTTTATTTATGATTCGCTTCAAAAAATAAATGAAAAGCTTCAGGCAATTGGTTCTTCTATTTTAATTAAAAAAGGAAAAACTACAGAAGTCTGGAAATCACTTTTAGACGAATATGATATTCAACACGTTTTTTTTAATAAAGACTACGAACCTTTTGCTATTAAACGTGATGAAGCAATTTCTTCTTTCTTAAAAGAGAATAATATCGAATCCTTTTCCTTTAAAGATCATGTGATTTTTGAAGAAAAAGAAATCACAAAAGCAGACGGACTTCCTTATACCGTTTACACACCCTATAAAAATAAATGGCTGGAGAAATACCATCTTTCTGGACAAGCTCCTGAATATGATACAAAACCATTTTTCTCAACTTTTGCAAAAAATCAGTTTATATTTCCAGAATTAAGCAAAATAGGTTTTGAAAAAAGCGAGATAAAAGTCCTTCCTCACAACTTAACACAAATTGGCAATTACAAAGAAACCAGAGATTTTCCGGCTTTAGACAGTACCTCCTATCTTTCGCCACATTTACGTTTCGGAACCGTTAGTATCCGAAAATTGGTAAATTGGGCGAACCAAAAAAATCAAACTTTTTTGAGCGAATTAATCTGGAGAGAGTTTTTTATTCAGATTCTTTTCAGCTTTCCAAATTGCGTTAATCACAATTTTAAATCGGCTTACAACGGCATTCAGTGGCGTAATAATGAAGTGGATTTCAAACGCTGGTGTTCCGGAACAACGGGTTACCCAATGGTCGATGCCGGAATGCGTCAATTGAATGCAACTGGTTATATGCACAATCGTGTTCGTATGGTCGTGGCGAGTTTTTTATGCAAACATTTACTCATAAACTGGCAATGGGGCGAAGCTTATTTTGCAGAGAAATTATTAGATTTTGAATTGGCATCCAACGTTGGTAACTGGCAATGGGCCGCCGGAACGGGTTGTGATGCAGCACCTTATTTCAGAGTTTTTAATCCCGAAATTCAACAGAAGAAATTTGACGAAAAAGGAATTTATATTCGAAAATGGATTCCTGAATTTGATTTGGGTTATAATGAACCTATGGTTGATCACGCTTTTGCAAGAGATCGGGCGATTGCGACTTATAAAGCAGGAATTTTGAAATAAGTTTTTTTTGTTTCAGGTTTCAAGTTTAACCACAAAGGTCGCAAAGGGTTTACGCAAAGACCGCAAAGTTATATTCGCAAAGCTTTGCGAACTTAATAAAGCCAATTACAAATACATACCACAAAAATCTTCGCGCGCTTTGCGTTAAATTAACCGCAAAGTTCGCAAAGTGATTTGCACAATCTTGTCAACTTGAAACCTGAAACCTGAAACAAAATAAACGATTTTTTAATATTTCAAATAATTAGCAACCACAATTTTCGCTTTCAAATCAAACATTAAATTGTACAAACCAAAGAAAGTTCGATTCATATAAATAAAGTGCTTAGAACCGCGATTTCCGTTCATTTTTTTGAGATTAGTATCGTTTGAGAAACGCTCCCCAAGTTTTGCAATGCTTTCGAAAAAACTTTCATCGGCAAAATCAAAGGTCTCGTCTTTAAAAGGTTTTGTAAAAAGGGATAACAAATCATGAAACATCTCAGTAAAATATGCTATTTCTGAAGGCGTATCATCAGGACGTAGAATTTCTAATTCAAATAATTTCTGATTGAAAAGTACCGGATCTGTAATTACATTTTTATTGATTAACTCAAAATACGGTACATAAAAATCTTCCGGAATTTGTTTCATACAGCCAAAATCCAAGGCAATTAATTGATTTTGATCGTTCACTAAAAAGTTCCCGGGATGCGGATCTGCATGTACTTTTTTCAAAACATGAATTTGATACATGTAGAAATCCCAAAGTGCCTGACCCAACTTATCTCCTACTTCCTGATCTGTATTTTTAGCCGTAAACTCCGAAAGATGGATTCCGGTCATCCAGTCCATCGTGATGATTTTCTCTGATGAAAACTCCGGATAATAATTCGGAAAGATAATATTTTCAATTTTATTGCAGGCTGCAACAACTTCCTGGCTTTGTTTTAATTCTAATAAATAGTTGGTTTCTTCAATCAGTTTGTCTTCAACTTCCTTAAAATATTTATCAGAATCTTTTCCCTGTAAATTAAACATTCGAATTGCAATAGGCTTTACCAAAGCCAAATCTGAAGAAATACTGTTGGCAACGCCTGGATATTGAATTTTAACAGCCAGTTTTTTATCATTTTTCTTAGCCAGATGTACCTGACCAATACTTGCTGCATTTACCGAATTGGCATTGAATTCATCAAAGATTTCATAAGGCGTTTTTCCGAAATTTGTTTTAAATGTTTTTAAAACCAACGGTGCCGAAAGTGGCGGAACAGAAAACTGCGATAAGGAGAATTTCTCGACATAAGCCTGAGGTAAAAAATTTTTGTCCATGCTTAACATCTGGGCTACTTTAAGTGCGCTGCCCTTTAAGCTTTTTAATCCGTCATAAATATCCTCGGCATTATTTTCATTTAATTTATCTCTGCTTAAGTCTGGATTGACCATTTTTTCGGCATAATGTTTAACATAGTTTACACCTATTTTAGCTCCGGTTTGCACCAGTTTTCCAGCTCTTTCTATTTTTGATGTTGGTATATAATCGATTGTTTTCATTGTTTGCTGTATATTTTTTCTTTGAACAGAAATTTCCCAAAATCTATCAAATGATTTAGTGGTGCTACATTCATCAATTCGAATGAAGCATTAACTGACTTTTCGATAAAAATATCTGTTTTCTCAAAAGCGGCAGATTCATCATCCATCCAGAATTTAATCGTCATCATCAATTGCAACCACGCTGATTCCTGAATTCCTTTTTCCTGAAATTTTTGAAATTTTTCCTGCTCTAATCTGTAATCGTCTGTCAGGATTTCAGCAACATATTCTTTAAACGATTCGCGTAGTGACGTCAGTTGTACTAAATTTTTTAATGGATTTCTGTCGAGTTTTAATGATTGCAAAACATAACTTCTGTTGGCTGTCAGCATCTCGAAGAAAGTGAAATAAAAACTCAACATTTTATTCTTCATGTCATATTCCTGGTAATCGGAATTTTTATGCAGCAAATCAATTGTATTAACTAAAAAGAGTCTGAATATCTCTTTTTCTAAACCTTCCAGTGTTCCAAAAAAAGCATAAAATTCCGCTTCCGTAAAATCATTTTCTTTGGCAAAATGATAAACTGATTTTGGCTTTTGTCCCTTTTCTAAAACTTCATTCATGTACATTGAAACGATATCTTCCTTGTTGATTATCTTCTTTTTAGTGGCCATTTCATTTAAATTTAGAATTTGCCCTAAAGGTAAGCAATGTTTAAGTACCTTTACTTATCGTTAAACAAGATGCACTGTTAAATATATTATAATATAATGGCTAAGAATGTTTTACTTACCGGAGGAACTGGATTTATCGGCAAGCATCTTACAGATGTTCTTATCGAAAATGGCTTTACGATATCTATTTTAAGTCGTTCCAATAAAAAAAATACACCATCGATTACGTACTACAAATGGAATTTAAAAGATAATTTTATTGAGCAGGATGCCATCTTAAATGCAGATTATATTATTCATTTGGCTGGCGAAGGAATTGTAGAAAAACGATGGACTAAAAAACGTAAAAAAGCAATTTTAGAAAGTCGCACAAAACCCATCGAACTCATTTTTTCTATTTTAAAAGAAAATAATAAAACTTTAGACGCTTTTATTTCAGCTTCTGCGGTTGGGCTTTATGGTGCTATTACAACTCAGGAAATTTGTACTGAAGAAACACCTCCTGCAAATGACTTTTTAGGCGCTACTTGTCAACAATGGGAACACGCTGCTGATCAAATTGCTACATTAGGAATTAGAACAGTTAAAATCAGAACGGGAATTGTTTTAGGGAAAGATGAAGGATTTCTAAAAAAAATAACACCCAGTTTTAAAGCCGGTTTTGGTGCTATTTTAGGTTCGGGAAAACAATACTTACCCTGGATTCATATAGAAGATTTATGCCAGATTTACTTAAAAGCAATAGTTGACACTGAAATGCAAGGTGCATACAATGCCACTATTACTGATAATACCACAAATGCAAATTTGTCAAGAATTTTGGCCCATTTATATGGATATACTATTTGGCTTCCAAACATACCAGAATTTATTATCAGGCTTGCATTGGGAGAAATGAGCATTGCTGTTTTGGAAGGGCAAAGAATTTCATCTGAAAAAATAAAGAAAGCAGGTTTCGAATTTCAATATAATGATATTGAGGCAACACTTTCAACCAGCTTATCCTGATTTATTTTCGTAATTTATTTTAAAGTAATCAGAAAAGCATCTTCGTTTCGTATCACTCCTATTAAATCTGTATTTGCCGTCTGTGAAATTTTCTCGGCTATTCTACTTGGAATCTGGATATTGAAATCAGATACAGCAATTGGAAAATCAGAATGAATTTGTATTCCTTCCTTTACTCTCTTCAAATAAGCCTTCACTTCAATTTCTTTTGATTTTCCACGAACCGTCAATTTACCCTTTATCGTATATTCTTTTTCAGTTTCATTGATATCCTTCAAGTCAAATTTGGCAATTTTACCTTTAAAAACCGCTTTTGGATAGCGATTACTTTCCATATAATTATCGTTAAAATGTTCTTGCATTAAGTCCAGTTTAAAACGAAAATCTTTTACAGTAACAGTGCAGATGAACACGCTTGTTTTAGGTTCCAAAACAATCGCAACAGATCTATTTACTGCTTTTACTTCTTCAAACAAGGGCACTGAAGCCTCAAAATTTACTGTTGCCGTATTGGTCATAAATTTTTCCTGAGCAAACAAAGAAAATGCAGAAAAAAGCAAGATTAATAATGTAGTTCTTTTCATAATCGTCAGCAATTAAACAATTATGTCATTCGGTTTTTTTTTAGTGCGATTAACTAAAAAAAGAATCAGATTTTTTAAAAATCGAATGGCAATACTCCGTGAAATTTTAGTAACTTATCTATATACTTAAAGTTACGAAATTTTCGAGCTATTAGTTGCTGCGATATGCTAAATATTTGTGAAATGTTTTTTTGGTGTAAAATGTGAAATGTTTTCTGTGAAATGTTTTTTTTCTATTTCATTTCAGTACAAATCTCCACTAAAAATCCATCTAAATCCCTGACATAAGCCACAACTTGTCCCCATGGTTTTGCAGTGGGTTCTTTTATAAGTACTGCTCCAAAAGAAGTTGCTTTTTGTACCGACTCCGGAACATCATCTGTAATAAAACCAATTTCAATGGCAAAAGGTTTATTGTTTAAGTTGCTTTCAACAAAACCATCTTTTAAATTTTCGCTTGCCAGTTTTTTTGATGCGAAAGAAAGTGTTGTTTCACCCGTAATTAATTCGCCATAATCATTGTCAGGAGTTATAAATTTTCTTGAAAAACCAAATACATTTTCATAAAAGGCTATCGACTCTTCGACATTTTCTACATATAAAATTGTATATCCAAATTTTACCATTTTGCTTTGATTTAAATTAAACTTTTACTTTTAACTAATTTCTAAAAGTACATTATATTGATCTAAACTTGCCAAATCTTCAATCGAATTTACTTTTGTAACTTTTTCATGTTCCTGAAATTCTTTTTTAGCTTCATTATGTTTAATTGCTTTTCTAAAACGGCGAACCTCTTCTAAATTAGACAATATAAGTCCGGGAACCTGCACGCTTTTACCTTCTTTATCTTTGGCAACCATTGTAAAATAAGAGGAATTACAATGTTTAACCGCTCCTGTCTGGATATTTTCTGCTTCAACACGAATTCCAACAACCATCGAACTTCTTCCCACATAATTAACCGAAGCTTTCATGGTTACCAATTCTCCCACTTCAATTGGCTTTAAAAAGTTTACCGTATCGACTGAAGCCGTCACACAATAATTCCCGGAAAATTTTGATGCAGAAGCAAAAGCAATCTGATCCAGTAATTGAAGAATATAACCTCCATGAATTTTTCCACTAAAGTTGGTGTGTGAAGGCAACATTAATTCGGATATACTTATTTTCGATGAAGAAACGGGTTTGAAATCTGCAGTCATATAAATTGTGGTATTATTAAGTAGGTAAATATTTTAGTTTAGTAGCTGATTATCCTCTGTATTTGAGGCTCTTGCAATAATATTTTCAGGAAGCGACTTTTTAGCCTTTGCTCCCATTTTCTTTAATTTTTCGACACTCGAAATCAGGTTTCCTTTTCCGTCTACCAATTTATTCATAGCACTGTCGTACTCATTTTTGGTGTCTTTTATTTTATTACCAATTCTAACCAAATCGGCAACAAAACCTTCAAATTTATCATATAAAGCTCCTGCCTGTCTGGCAATTTCAAAAGCATTTTCCTGCTGTTTCTGGTTGGCCCACATACTGTCGATCGTTCTTAAAGTTGCCAGTAAAGTACTTGGCGTTACAATTACAATATTTCGGTCAAATGCTTTATTGTATAAGGCAGAATCTTCGTTTAATGCAATCGCAAATGCCGGTTCTATTGGGATAAAAAGCAAAACAAAATCAGGACTTTCAATTTGATATAAATCGTGATAATTTTTATTTCCGAGTTGTTCTACGTGTCTTTTAATAGAATTGACATGCTCTTTTAAATAATCAATTTTCAGTATTTCAGATTCTTCATTGATCCATTTTTCATAGGCGACCAATGAAACTTTAGAATCGACAATCATTTTTTTGCCGTCAGGTAAATTGATAACAACGTCAGGAAAAACACGAGCTCCTTCGCTATTTGTAAAACTTTGCTGTACTTCGTACTCACGTCCTTTTTCCAGACCCGATTTTTCTAAAACACGTTCCAATACCAATTCACCCCAATTTCCCTGCATCTTACTATCACCTTTCAAAGCTTTGGTCAAGTTCAGGGTTTCCTTGCTCATTTGGGCATTCATTTCACTTAAACCAACAATCTGCTGACGCAATGCGGCGTGATAATCGATACTTTCTTTATGCGTTTGTTCTACTTTTTTCTCAAATCCCTGAATTTTATCCTGCAATGGCAACAAGATATTCTTCATGTTCACACTATTCTGTTCTGTAAACTTAGCCGATTTTTCTTCAAGAATTTTATTGGCCAGGTTTTCAAACTCTTTGGTAAACTTCTCCTGAAGTTCAGTTATCTCCCCTTTTTGTTCTTTATGGCGTTCCCACAAATTTTCAAAATCTACTTCTTTTTTAGAAAGTTGAATGGCCAGACTATCTTTTTCAGTTCGGATACTTTCTTTTTCGGCCGTATTTAATTGAAGTAACTTCTCAGAATTTCTTTTTTCACTGTCAAATTGCTCTCTCTGCAATTGTAATTGATTCATATTAGCATTTAATCTTTCTTCTAAACTCACCTTTTCTGATTGAAATTTAGCCGAAAACAACATTTTTCCTAAGTAAATTCCAAGAAATAACGCTACAATAAAAGCCAATAAAAACGGAAGAAAATCAAACATAACTAAGTTCTTTTTTACGTAAAAGTACGCAATAATACGTAGTCAGAATTTTTAAAATTAAAATTTCACGAATTATTATCAATCTTAAATTAAATAAACAATCTCAAAAAAATAGTAGAAAAAAATAATGATGCAACGCAACCATTTCAAAAAAGTGTATCTACTTAATATAACCTATTAAAATATTACCATGAAAAAATTAATGTTAAGCTTGTTTATAGCTTTTGGATTTAGTGCCTGCTCTCTTAGTAACGATGACATGAATGTAGATTGCGGAGCAAACACAAATGTAGCTTTTACAGGATTTCCACTTTTATGCAATTACACGATCAAAACTTTACCTACTAATCCAGCTGCTATAGTAGTAAATACTCAGGAAAGAATGGATTACTACTTTACCAAACACGAAAATACCTGTACTGTTGCGAGTGATCCTACTATCGATTTTACTCAAAAATACTTAGTAGGAATTTTTGCAGGGGCAAAACCTACAAGTGGCTATGCGATAAAAATTACCAGTATTGTAGAAAACAACTGTCAAATCGTAATTAATTTTTACGAAAAGAGTCCACAGGTTGGCGAAACGCTATCCTCTTCTCCAACTTATCCGTCAGATTTTATCTTGATTCCTAAAACTGAAAAACCTATAATTTTCAACAGAACAAGTGAGACCTCTGATAATATTGTAATGGGAACTTATAATAGTAAATGTTTGAGTTCAGATTGTCAAAAATTCTTTCAGTTAAATGATTACAACATTCAGAAATTTCTAAATGTAGTACCTGCTAAATATGAATTTGCTCAATATAAATATACTACGACAACAACAAGAAACGAGTATACTTTGTTTGCGAAAAACATACCAACTGAAATTTTAAGCATAAAAGGACAAACCAAAACATACGGAACACCAGACTCAGCTGATCAGGGTGGAATCTATTTTGAATTTACTCAGGGTTCAACAGTTACTAAAATTTTTATTGACAACAACGACACAGCAGATCAAAGTGCAGAGATTAAGGTTTTCAAAAAAGCGATTCAGGATAAAATCACAAGTTTAAAATAAGCAGATTATGAAAAAACATTTTTTATTTTTTATTGTATTTAGCCTTTTCACTGCGGCATACTCGCTCGAAACGAAAAGGTTTATATCCGGTTCTATTATAAACACCTGGATTTGGGAAAAGTCAATAGGAGGATCTTCTAATCCTTATACCGCAACACCAAAAACCAGCGGTTTTAATAAAAAAATTGTTTTTACCCAGGATGGGAGAGTTATCACTTATAAAAATGACGTAGAAATAAGAAACAGTACATATCAAATAGAAAAAGGTATTGGCTTTTTTGACCATTCAGAGCATGACCTGATTACTTTTGAAGGCAAAACTTATATTATAGAAAATATTGATAGTCAAAACTTAACAATCGTTAGCAATAACCAGGATGCTTCTCGTAGTATTTATAAAAGGTAGTTTTTTAAGTTTATAAAAACTATTTTTGCAAAACCAAAATTTAACCCTTTTTGAAAGACGATTTAGAAAAATATATCAGGCAATGCATGCAAAATGACAGAGCTGGACAACTGAAAATTTATCAGTTGTTCTCTCCTGTCTTGTATGGTATTTGTCTAAAATACATGAAAAATGAAGATGATGCAAAGGATGTTTTCCAGGAAGCATTTGTCATTGTTTTTCAGAAAATTAGCCAGTATAAATTTGAAGGAAGCTTTGAAGGCTGGCTAAAACGTATTTTCATAAATAAGCTTATCGAAACTTTAAACAAGAAGAAAAAAGAAAGTTTCTTTTTGGATGTTTTTGATCCTGATACTGATTTTACCGAAGAAGAAGAATTAGATAATATTCCGATAGAGCAAGAAAAATTACTGGAATATATTCGGGATTTACCCGATCAATACCGGACTGTTTTTAACTTGTATGTTTTTGAAAAAATGAAACACAAAGACATAGCCGAATTATTAAAAATTTCAGAAGGAACATCAAAGTCAAATTTAAACAGAGCGAAGCGGATTTTGCAAAAAAGAATTTTGAGCATAAAAAATTTTAAAATAGCATGAAAAAACAAAATATAGAAGATATTTTTTCATCAATGGAAAACTTTTCAAGTGTTCCGCCTCCTGAACTGTGGGCAAACATTGAGGAAAAATTAGACCAACCTAAAAAGAAAAAAAGAGCTATTCTTTGGTGGTCAGCAGCGGCATGCCTTTTATTAGGTCTGCTTCTTCCTTCTGTTTTATATTTTAGCTCAAATACCGGAATCAAAACTTTAGAGAATAACACCGGAGGAAATAATAATGTTGTTATCGAAGAAAACAAGAAAGACAATCACGATATCAAAGTAATTTCGACAGAAGAAAAAAGTATCGAAAAGAAATCTGGAATTGTAGAAGGTACTTCTGCAAAAACCTCAAAAGATAAAACAGCGAATACTAATGAAAATCAAACAAAAGAAGTGGCAATTGCTCATTCCGATTCTAAAAACAAACGTAATACTGATTCTTCAGATATAAAATTAAATTCTCAAAACAGTGCTACAAACCAAGCTGTAACCCAACAAACAACTGCATCAGAAAAAAGAAGTCAATTCAATTCGTTTTCGAAAAATAAAAATTTAAATTCTGAAAAGACAAACACAAATCAGGTAGTCGCACAAAAGACATTTACTACCGGAAATCACAATCAATTCAATTCCTTTTCAAAAAATCAAAACGCATTTAATTCAGCAGAAAAGAATCAATTCTCTGAAACTGAAAAAAGAAATGCTGACAAAATTTTGGCAGAGAAAACATTTACAACCGGAAAGCAACAAAATCATTTCAATTCTCCATCAAAAAATCAGATGTCAAATTCTATTTTTGAGAATCAAATGAATTCGAATACAAATAGTATTGCATCAAATTCTTCAGATTCAAATTTGGGCAAAAAACAAGTAACAATAACGGATAACAAAAAAGAAGTAGCAGCAACAACAACTATTAAGACAGAAAAGACCGTTGCTGATAGTGCTCCAAAAAGTAATTCGAAATTTAGCAATGTTTTAAGTAAACAAGATTCTGTTCAGTTAGCCGAACTTCAAAATTTAGAAAAAGGTATAATTCCTGAAGTTAAAAAAGGAAAAGAAAAGGATCCGAAAACTAAATCAACAGCTGAAAAATGGGCGCTTGAAGTTTTTGCAGGAATTGCTAATTCTGAAAATTATAAAAATGACAAAACTTTAGGCAACGTAAATGACTCCAAACAAAGTAGTACATACGGAGTTAAAACTAAATATAAAATCAATAAAAAATGGGCGGTTGGTTCTGGCTTCAAAATCAATGAATTGGGCCAGAGCGTAGCAAACGTTTCTTATATAAAAACAGCAAATAATGCTTTCCTGACAACCGGAGATTATCTTGTCCAAAATTCTACCGTTCCGCAAATTGCGAGCAGCGATAGTTATGTATTAGTATCTAATACCACAAAAAATGCACTCAGCAGCAACAACGTACAAAGTGGAAGTTTAGATCAAAGTTTAAGATATGTTGAGATGCCATTAGAAGTTTCGTACGCTATTTTTTCTAAAAACAAAGCTTCTATTAGCTTAAATACAGGGGGATTTGTTGGTAAATTGATTTCAAACAGCGTTGCTATAGATGGAAATTCTCTGGGAGAAAATTTAAATGCAAATGATTTCGTATACGGCTCAACATTAAGTAGTACAGTACAATACCGTGTTTATAAAAAAACTAATGTGTTTGTAGAGCCTGCTATGAATTATTATATAAACCCATTGAATAGCCAATCTTTTAATCAATTTCAATGGGGACTAAATTTTGGACTAAATGTTTCATTTTAAATAAAAAAACAATATATTTAACACCCAAAAACCTACGTAACCCCTAAACCTACTATAATTTTGAAAACAAGCTTAAAAGCGAGTCTTCTTAAAATGATCGTAAAAAACCATTGGACAAATCACAAATCTATCCCCAAAGATTTGCTTTTAGCCAAAGAACTGGTTTATGATTGTTTTGATTTTGATTGTTCGCAGCCGCAGCAGGAAAGTGAAAGCATTGATTACAGTGCTTATCGTTTTTATCTCAATGAGAAATTTATTTGCTACAGAGAAGCCAAAATTACCCCAACAAAAACAGGCCAATTTGTTACTTTGTGGAAACGAAGCCGATTAGGAACAATTGAACCTTTTGACACAACAGACTTAATCGATTTTGTTTTTATCAGCGTTCGAAAAGATGATCTTTTTGGGCAGTTTATTTTTCCTAAGGCCGTCTTACTCGAAAAAGGGATTTTTTCGACAACCGTAACAGAAGGAAAAAGAGCCATAAGAGTTTATCCGCCCTGGGACGAAACAAATAGCAAACAGGCTAAGAAAACTCAAAATTGGCAATTGCAATATTTCTTTGAAATAACACCTGAACCTGATTTTGATACTTTTAGAGAGTTACTTGAATAGTAGCATAAAAAATGGCTGCCTATTTCATAGACAGCCATTTTTACTTTATTATTTTCTCTCCCTATTTTTTAATGATTTTATTGCTATAAATCACTTTACTATTTTCACTTAAGGTATATACATAAATTCCAGATCTAAGACTACCTAATTGAATTATGGCATCACTTTTTTCTTCATTCACTTTTAGTTCAATTGGATTTAGAACTAAATGTCCTGATATATCATAAAGCCTTAATTTCAAAATTTTATCTTCTTTCGTTTTTATTGCAATATTTACAACATCGTTTGCCGGATTAGGATAGGCTTGTACAAAATATCCAGTATCTCTTCCGAAATCAAGGGTAGATAAAACATCTTTCTTCAATTCAAAACGAGCAATTACAGGACCATGATCTGAAGTTGTGGTAGTATAATTTGGAATATCACTACGCGGATCATAAACAGCAATAGAATTCTTAATATATTGATCTGTCAATTCATTAGAAATAACGATATGATCTAAAAATCCTCCAGAACTTAAAAAACTGTAAGCGCCCTCCTTACTTATATCTAAAGTAAGCGCATTATAACGATTTGTATCTTCAACAATCTTTTGATAAGAAGAAGGATTTCCTGCAATTACAGATGCTTTTACATCATCATTAAAATCTCCCAAAATCATAAAATTAGCATTTGGAAACGCAACATCCAGACTGTCTTTTAACAGCTCTGCATCGTATTTACGCATATTGTATCTTGAAATATCTGAACCACTGTTGGCACGTGCATGCAGATCAATCAAATTTATTTCTTTTTTAATTCCGCCAATATTCGTTTCTATTTTTACTAAATAAGGTAAACGTCCTGATGAAAAAAAACTGGAACTTGTATTTACGGTTGCGGTTGTTCCCGGATAATTGGGTAATGTTTTTGTTCCTGCACGAACTTCATCATATAATTTCTTAAACATAACACGTGTACTTTTTACAGTCGTAGTTTGTGTGTTATAAAGTACAACCAATTTTTGCGGAGGAAAATTTGGATCAGGATCATTAAATGAATAAGACCATGATGTCGAAACAGATTTATCGAATGTTTTTCCGTTGATGTTAATTTTCTGAATTAAAAGATCTAAAGAGGGATCATCTGAAACTTCCTGAACAACATAGACATCTGCATTTAATTTGTTCATTACTTTAGCAACGTTTTCTATTTGCAAAGCATCATCTGTTGGACCAAATTCAACACCGTCAGTACCTTTCACATCGGTACCAAAAAACTCCAAATTATAAGTTACAATATCAAAAGTATCTGCTTTTGGCAATGAAGAACCGGTTAAAGAACCAATTTGTTTACTTAAAGCTGTTCCGATAACTGTTAAAGATCCGGAAATACTCAATGCTTTTACAGAAGGAGCAAATCGAACATAAACCGTTTTTCCAGCCGTTGCCTCTGCCGCTGTAACTGCAACCTCAGTTAAAAAAGAACTATTATCCAATGACAACTGATAATCTGCAGGAGCTTTAATTGTTATATCATTATAGCCATTTGCCTTAAAAATAAAAGACTGACTTGGAGATATTGTATTTGCAGCAACATCTCCAAAATCTAAGATAGGATTTGCTGCAACATAACCTGGTTCATTTGTTAAGGCAAAATCATCAAATGACCATTCAGCTGCATTATTTGTTCCTCCTGCTGTTGTCACATAAACCCAGGCCAGATAGGTATGGTCGGTTTTATAAGCACTTAAATCTATATATTGAGATTGTTTGTAAACACCTGTTAGTACAGGAAAATCTCCCGGTAATTCTATCCATGTTGCAGTTTCCGGATTGCTTTTCCCATCATAATTAACAGAAACCATTAATTTCAAGTCAGGACCTGCATAAAATTTGCGCGAGTAAAAAGACAACAATGGAAATTGAGTAAAATTGTCTAAACGTAATTTAGGCGAAATCAACCAATCTTTACTGGCTCCACTTTCAGAGAAACCATTTATAAGGACCGCTCCGTTTCCTGAATTTATATTTCGTGTAACGGTAGTGCTTGCCCATACATTTACATTACCCGCTACGCTATACTGTGTCCATCCGCTATTGCTCAAAACTGCAGGATCGTTAAAACCTTGCACGTATGGATTAATTCCAGTTCCTGTTAATGCAATTATTTTGCTTGTTGCTCCGGCAGATTCATGTGTTATTTGTCCTGAAAAACTACCTGTAGCGTTTGGTGTAAAACGAACATAAATAGTGGGAGTTGCATTTGAGGCAAAATCAGCCACTGCAAATAGTAAGGAAGATCCAAACACGGTATTATCTTTTGAAATTGTAAAATTCCCTGACGCATTAACTGTAACAGTAGCAGAAAGATTAGCTGCCTGAATTTGATATGTTAAACTTTCTGAATTGAAATTTACTTCTGAAAATCCTAAGTCAAGAGACGAAACAGTTGTTGTTACAGATGGAATAACTGCCGCTGAAGTTGTAGCGTCTGTTTTTACAGCAGTAGTCTGTATATTTCCATTAAGATCTTCAGAAATAGAAAAAACAGAGTAAGAAGTACTAATTGCAAGGCCTGTGAAACTTTTTAAATATACCTGAGCCGGATCTGTAACATCTAATACTCCCGCCTGCAAAGCCGCATTACCATTAGCATCCAGACCTGCTTTTATTTGAGATTCAGTTGGAGCTGTACTTCCGCCAGGCAATAGAACATAATAGGTTTTACCTGCTTCGTCTAATTTATTTGAAAAACTAAAACTATTTGATAAAACATCTTCTGCTTTTGGATAACCAACTGCATTTACAGGGGCAACAACATCGCTTTTAATAGCAATATTATCAATTGCAAAAGAAGGTCTCGAACCAGATCCCGAAACTTGTCTTGAAATCCATCGCAATTGAATTTCAGGCTGATTATTACACTCTGCAGGTAACGTAATCTTAAAACTTTTTAGATTTTGAGGAGTGGTAATAGCCGTTATTTGTTTTGCATCGTTGTTTGAATATGCCGTTGATACTAATGAAATAAAGGGAGCAGTTGTTCCTACCCTATATTGCAAAACCATCTCATTTATACGCGTATTAGTTGTTGTTGGAGGGACGTCATACGGATTACGAATGGTCATTGCATCAAACTGAACCTGAATCGCTTTTTGATTTGTGGCATCAAAAGCAAATCCAATTGACAAATCAAGCATTCCCGTGTTCAAAAATCCAATTTTCCCATCATAATTATAAATATTACCAGTACCAATAAAAGCTGTACCATTTGCAGTAAGAGGCCTGTCTACACCTATAGCGGCACTTGTATTAAAAGCCGAACCTGGCGAAGTACTTGCTGTCCAGCCCTGAAATCCATCCGGATAAATGACAGCACTCGTGGCTAATCCGTCAAAATTTTGTTCATAAGGAAGTGATCGTTTTGCTGGAAATGTCTGGGCAAAAACAACTGCCGAGAAATAAAAAAAACATAAAAAAGCCATCAAATGGCGAACTGAGTAGATCTTTTTCATAGGTTAAGAAATAGAGTTTTTAGAGGCTAAAGTTATCGCTTTAAAGTTAAGATAATATTGTCAAAACATAATTTAATTGTAAGATTTTTATCAAATGCAAATAAAAACATTTTTTACTTGTATTTGAATTATAGCTATTTACAAAAATACAGTCCAATAAAATCTCGAGTCATTTTCAACCAAAAAAAAAGCTGCCTTATGACTAAGACAGCTTTTCCTCTTTTCCAGTAATTTAAATTTAAACAGCAGTATAACCACCATCGGCAATAATATAACTACCGGTTGTAAAAGATGATTTTTCAGAGCTTAGAAATACAACCAGCTCAGCAATTTCCTCAGCAGTTCCCAATCGGTTCATTGGTGCTTTTGCTGCAACAGCATCCATCATACTTTTATTTAGATTGTCTTTTAACAAAGCGGTTTCGATATAACCCGGTCCTACGGCATTGCATCGAATGTTTTTTAAGGCATATTCAGCGGCAATATTTTTTGTCAATCCCACAACTCCATGTTTAGAGGCTGTATATGCCGGACTATTGGGAGCAGCAACCTGTCCGTGAATCGAAGCAATATTAACAATGCTGCCGCCACCGTTTTTCTCCATTTGTTCTAACTGATAGCGACAAGCGTAAAAAACGCCACTTAAATTCAACGCAATCACTTTATCCCATGCCTCAGGTTCATATTCTCCGGTTGGTTTTGCAGGACCACCCATTCCGGCATTGTTGCATGCAATGTCCAATCGGCCGTATTTTGAAACGGTTACTTCAACCATCTGTTTATTATCGTTCGCACTTGATGAATCACCTTTTACAAAAAATGCTTCTCCACCATTATCCTTTATCACCTTTACTGTTTCTTCTCCATGTTCTACATTTATATCTGAAAGTACTACTTTTGCTCCTTCGCGAGCATAAGCTTCTGCCACTGCACGTCCAATTCCTGAACCGCCACCGGATACAAAAGCTACTTTGTTTTCTAAAAGTGCCATATTATTAAAATTTAAATTTATCACTACAATTTACGAAGATCTTAATGTCTGACACGCTTAAAAAATAAGTTTAGAATAAGATTAACGCAGTTTGCCAATCAAATGTTATTTTCGAAAAAACCGGTCAATTTCTACAAAAAAATCACTATTTAAAAGAGTAAAAAACTATTCATCCAATTTCATATTTCCTCTGTCTTCATGACTTTCCGGATCTGAATTGGGATAACGATTGGGTGTTATATCAGAATTTCGATCTTTATTTTCTACCGTTTTTTTTGCTTCTTCTTCAGAAGAAACTCCTCGGTTTACATTTGGATTATCCGGATTGACTTCTTTTGAAGTTTCTTCAATTTTTTCGTTAACATTTCTCGCGCGATCTACAATTTCTTTATTTCCTTCTGTATCGGCTACCACTTCTTTTTTCAATTCTGATTCATGTACTTTATTATCGTGAGAAACATTTTTCCCTTTAGAATCATCAATATTTTTTTGTACTCCATTTATTTTTTTTGAGCCTAGATTATTATTTTCCATAACATTATATTTTTTCATTACTATATAATATTACGAATTCTCACTCTTAAAACTAAGTCTTTTAACATAGCTTTTGGATTCTAAGAAACCATTTCATACTTGTCCTTAAATTTGCAACATCATAATTATCAAAATAATAGTAAATTAGTATTGACGATTATCCTGTCACAAATTACTTTTTAAAGCAATACTTAAATCCAGAACTATGATTTTTTTCAAAGCAAAAACGAGTTGGTCAAATGCCGAATTTATAATTATAAAACTATGCATGGCATCTGCCTATATTTTAATTGGAAGTTATTTTCATGACTTTTTTAAGGATTTTTATGTTCCTTTATTAATCCTATTTGGAATCACAACTATTTGGTTTATCATTTTATGGCTGAAGAAAATGACAAATAGAGCTTAGGTATTACTTGGAAATACTTAACAAACAAGACTATCTTTGCAAAAAAATAAAACATGCATCAACATTTCATTCTTTTTAAACCTTACGGCTACTTAAGTCAATTTATTTACGAGCTAAAAAGAAAGAAAAAGCTTTTGGGTGAATTATATAATTTTCCGGAAGGAACGATGGCAATTGGCCGTTTAGATGAAGATTCAGAAGGATTGCTTTTACTTACAACCGATGGAAAAGTAAGTGAACAAATAAGAAGCAAAAAAGTCGACAAGGAATATTACGTTCAGGTTGATGGGGTCATAACTCCGGAAGCGATTGAAGAATTACAGAAAGGCGTTGAAATTGGTTTTAACGGCGGAAAGTATATAACTAAACCTTGTAAAGCTTTTATTGTTACTGAAATTCCAGATTTTGGAGCGAGAGCAAAAAAAATCAGAGACGAACGCCATGGACCAACTTCCTGGGCTTCTATAACTGTAAATGAAGGAAAGTTTCGTCAGGTTCGTAAAATGACTGCTGCGGTTGGTTTTCCTACTTTAAGATTGGTTCGCGTTCGAATAGGAAATGTATATTTGCAAAACTTAAAAGTTGGAGATGTTCTGGAAGTTTCCGATTTTCAATTAGATAATTAGAAAATATGTCAATTAGATAATTATTTTGACTACCAATCATCTAACTTTTAAAATCTAACATCTAACTTTTTAAAATAAAAAAATGCTAAACGTTGTTCTTGTAGAACCTGAAATACCAAATAATACTGGAAATATTGGACGCTTATGTGTGGGAACTGAAAGTCGCCTGCATTTAATTCATCCTTTCGGATTTGTGATTAATGATAAGAACCTGAAACGTTCCGGTTTGGATTATTGGGTGCACCTTGACGTAACCGAATATCAAAATATAGAAGAATGGATTCAGCAGATTCCAGATCTGTCACGTGTTTTTTTAATGAGTTCACATGCGGAGAAATCCTATTTAGAAACTGATTTTCAGGATGGAGACTGGTTGGTTTTCGGAAAAGAAAGTGTTGGTTTAAGCCAAGAAGTTTTAGCTCGTTTTGAGAATCATTTAACGATTCCGATGTCGAAATTAATCCGTAGTTTTAATATTGCGAATTCTGTGGCTTTTGTGGTTGGGGAAGCTAAGAGACAGATTGGACTGAAGAAAGTTTAAGATTATAATTATAAGCTCCAGAGGAGCGTTATGTTTATAGCTCAATATTAAATCACCTCCTGGAGCTCCAGCGGAGCGATATCTTAATTTTTGAATTTGAAAAAATAAATATTTCACCCCTACAGGGTTGTATTAAAACGTAATTAACATTTCTATAAATATGACGTCCCGCTGGGACTTAGAACCTCTACGTAATAACAAACTTCCCTTTTTCGGCATCAAAAACAATATGTTCGTCTTTGAACAAGGTTTCAAAACTTCCTTTTGAGATTAAATTACAAGGTTCATCCTGCACCACAAATTCTGGCGTCATGATGATCATTTCATCGCTTAACTGAATTGCCAAATCGATATCGTGAGTCGAAAACAAAATGCATTTCTGCGTTTCTTGTGTTAGCTTTTTTAGCAATTTAAAAAGCGAAACTTTATGTAATAAATCAAGATGTGTTGTCGGTTCATCCAAAATAATCAAAGGCGTATCTTGTGCCAAAGCTCTCGCAATTAAAACCTTTTGTAATTGTCCGTCACTTATTTCAAAATGTCTTTTTTGAGCCAAATGTTCAATTTGAGTCAATGCCATCGCTTCCTGAACTTTCTCTATATCTTCTGGGGTTAAAGTCCCAATCCAATTGGTATAAGGCTGTCGTCCTAACGCTACTAATTCAAAAACAGAAAGATTACTTGGTGGTAATTTTTCAGTTAAAACCAAACTTAAATTTTGTGCTAAATCTAAAGGATTGTAAGCCGCTATGTTTTTATCATTCAGAAAAACATTTCCGCCTAATGGATGCTGAATTCCAGTTATAGTTCGCAATAAAGTTGATTTCCCTATTCCGTTTGCACCAATTAATGAAATGAGTTTTCCTGAATCTAAATTCAAATTTAAATTTTCAGCAATAGTCACAGTTGCTTTCTTGGATTTATAGCCAATTGTTAGATTTGATGTGCTTAGTATGGTTTTCATTGTGGGGCTACTTTTTAAACACATAGAGAACATAGTTTTCTTTCTTTATGTGGAATAGTTGATTTTAAAATTTACTTGTAAATTAACACATAGCGTATGTTGCTACAACTTTGGTAATAATTTGAAATATTCATTTACAAAGGTTTTTTGGCCTTCTTTATAAATATTTTGGCAATTAAAGTTAATTATAATTCCTTTTGGGGCTTTGCATAGTTTCATATAAGTTAACAATTGCGCTTCATGAATGGGACTGATTTCAGAAACCGTTTTTAATTCCACTACTAAACAGTTTTCCACAAATAAATCACATCTTAGATCTGCACTCAATTCTTTGTTTTTATAAATCAAAGGAACTTTCATTTCAGTAAAAAAGTTCAGCTTTCTATGTTGTAATTCTTCCTTCAAACATTTATGATACACATTTTCTAATAATCCTTTTCCAATTATTTTATGTACTTCAATGCAAGCACCAATTACATTATAGGTTAGTTCGTCTAAATATTTTTGAGTAATCATTATTGTTAGTTAAATATAGAACCACATTTTAACTTTCACTACAACTATGTTTTTTGAAGAAAAGTGAAATGCCTTTTTTTAAGCGTGCAAAACTATGTTTCTATGTGTTTAAAAAACTAAGATATTAAATATTTGTAAGTTTTTACTGAAAGTTTCTTTTTCTTATTAATAACCAAATTACTACCGGCGCGCCAATTATCGACGTAATTGCATTTATAGGAAGCGTAACATCGAATCCTGGCATTTGAGAAACTATATCGCAGAATAATACAATAATAGCTCCAAAAAGCAATGTGCTCCAAAACAGAATCATATGATTACTGGTTTGAAAAGTTAGTTTTGCTATATGCGGAACTGCCAGACCAATAAAAGCAATCGGGCCTGCAAAAGCAGTTATACTTCCGGCTAGAATACTGGTTGCAAAAATAATGATCAAACGTGCTTTTCTTAAATTTAACCCCATACTTCTTGCGTAATTTTCTCCCACAAGCAAAGCATTCAAAGGTTTTATACTGCCCGCACTTAAAACTAAACCAAAAAATACGCTGGCTGATAAAACAGTTATTGATTTCCAGGAAAGATTTCCAAGATTACCTAAGGACCAAAAAGTAAATTTCTGAAGCTGTTCTGCAGTACTAAAATAAGTTAAAACACTGACAATTGCCGTGGTAAAACTTCCAAACATTAATCCAACGATCAAGATTGCCATCGTGTCACGTAAGCGTTGTGAAACCACTAAAACCAACAATAAAACAAGTGTGCTTCCTATGGTCGAAGCCAAAACAATTCCGTATGATGATAAGGCAATAACTTTTAAAAAAGAAGGCAAAAATCCAGCACCCAGAATTACAAAAGCTACACCCAGACTTGCGCCTGAACTTAATCCTAAAACATACGGTCCTGCAAGCGGATTTCTAAATAATGTCTGCATTAACAAACCACTGATCGAAAGCCCGGTTCCAACTAAAATTGCTGTAATTGCTTTTGGCAAACGGTAATTTATAATAATATATTCCCAGGTCGATTTACTGGCTTGGCCTCCCGTCAGACTTGCATAAACATCTCTAAAGGGAATATTTACCGAACCTAAACTAAGGCTCGCAAAAAACATTAGCAAAAGCCCTAAACCAAGAACGATAAATAAAATGGTATTTCGTTTTTTGTTTGCCAATTTAATTCAGTTTAGATGCAAAAGTAAACTCATAACTCGGTAACAAATCCGGATGAAAAATTTTGATATAATCTTTTAAAACCAAATCTGGACGGCTTGGAGATAACTCATAATAAATGGTTCCGCCAGTTGCTCCAAATTTACTTTCTAAAGTATAAATAGATTTGTTTTTAAAAGCGTCAAATTCACTATAATGTGGGTTTGCTTTCTCTAATTCGGCCAAAGTCAGAAAAGATCCTGACGCAATCCAAACGTTTGCAGTTTTAGCTTTGTCTAACACTTTTTCGAACGACAAACCTTCACTCCCGGTACCTTTTAAATCGGCCCATAAATAATTAGACTGTGCATCTTTCATAAATTGCGCTACCCAGCTATTTCCTTTTGCCACATACCAAACATCTTCATACATAGAACCGTATAACACTGTTGTAGTTGCAGGTTTGTCTGCTACTAATTTCTTAGCCTGCTTATAGCTTTCAACAATTTT
Organism: Flavobacterium frigidimaris; assembly: GCF_002217275.1. Taxonomy (NCBI): domain Bacteria; kingdom Pseudomonadati; phylum Bacteroidota; class Flavobacteriia; order Flavobacteriales; family Flavobacteriaceae; genus Flavobacterium; species Flavobacterium frigidimaris. The sequence goes on along the minus strand of NZ_MUGV01000029.1, from coordinate 74,612 downwards.
ATCAAACAATTCTTTGGCTTTATCTTCCTTACCAAATAAGGCGCCGTAAAGCTTAATCCATTCTGCTTTCCCAAGTGGAGATTGTTCCATCCAATCCGCCTGGATCATAACATTTAAACCACTTTTTTTCAAATTATCCAGCATCGGATTGTTGTTGTCAACTCCAAAAGTCACAATCAGATTTGGTGCTAAATCGATTAATTGTTCAATGTTTAATTTTTCGTTTTGCCCAACGTTTTTCACAGAACCTTTATCAATTAATATTCTGGTTTTTTCAGAAGAAATATAATCGGTATGCGGAAAACCAACCAATTTATTCTCAACATCCAGCATTTCAAGATAGGGAATATTGGTGGTTGATGTGACAACAACCGTTTCCAACGGAACGTTGATTGTTGTATAAGACTGAAGACTGTCAGGAACCTTAGCGTCTTTCTCTTTTAAAATATAAGTGAAATTTTCATTGGCATTTGGCCATGGATTGCTAACCGTTACAACAGAATATCCTTCTTGTTTTACAATGGAAAGTCCAGACGCATATTCGATACTATTTTTGGCAATTGGAGATGTTGCAACTTCGGTAGTTTCATTTTTTTTACAACTAATAAAAAGAAAAAAAGACAAAACAAAAATGGATTTAGGTAATAAATGTTTCATAAGTTGGTTATACTATTTTGGAAATTGAAATCGTTAATACCCAATATCGGCACAGATTTTGAATACTAAATTTTGAAAAATATAAATTTTCAATAACGACAAAGGTAAGGCAATTTCTAAATTTTTTGTTTACTTTTATTCTTACAAAATTCAACAAATCATCTTTTACTATTTATGAATACCACGAAAACCAAAGTTTGCTCAAGTTGCGAATCTACTTTTAGCTGCGGAGATATTTCTGTTGAAAACAAATGTTGGTGTAATGATTTCCCTCCTATTTTTAATCTTTCTGACGGAGGAGACTGTCTTTGTCCAGTCTGCTTTAAAGAAGCCTGCGTCGACAAAATTGACGCCTATTTAGAAACAATGACTCCCAAAAGAGCACTACATAATAAAGCATTATCTTTACCCAAAACAGAAAAACTCATTGAAGACATTGATTATTATATCGAAAATGACAAATGTGTTTTTACAACATGGTTTCATTTAAGAAGAGGAAGCTGTTGCGGAAATGATTGTCGTCATTGTCCTTATTAAATAAGCTGCGAAATGTGATTTGTAAAAAGTAAAATGTCATTATTGAATATCATTTTGTCCTTCACAATTCAACGCTTGCATTTCACATTTCACATTTTACATTTCACAACTCACATTTTACATTTCACAACTCACATTTTACATTTCAAAAAAAATGATTTACTTAATTACCGGAGGCGAACGATCAGGAAAAAGCAGTTATGCCCAAAATTTAGCGTTGAAACTTTCGGATACACCAGTTTATGTCGCAACAGCCAGAAAATGGGATGATGATTTCCAGAACAGAATCGACCGCCATCAGCAGGAACGCGACGAACGCTGGACCAATATTGAAAAAGAAAAACATTTAAGTGAAATTGATTTTTCAGGAAAAGTGGCGCTGATTGATTGCGTAACACTTTGGTTAACCAATTTTTTTGTTGATACAAAATATGATGTGGCTGTAAGTTTGGAAGAAGCAAAAAAAGAATTTCTTGCCATGGCCAGTCAGGAAAATGCAACACTAATTATTGTGACCAACGAAATTGGAATGGGGGTTCATGCGGAAACTCATATTGGCAGAAAATTTACAGAATTGCAAGGCTGGATGAATCAGTTTTTGGCCTCAAATGCAGATGAAGTGGTTTTGATGGTTTCTGGAATTCCGGTAAAAATAAAAGGCTAAAATAAATTCCAATTTTTTTAAATTCCAAATTCCAACGCTTTACTTTACCTTTACTTAAATCTTTAAACCTTTAAATTCTACAATGAAAATGACTTTGATTTTTGCAATTGTCATTCATTGGAATTTGGAATTTAAAAAAACTGGAATTTAAATGAGCTACTTAGATGATATTTTAAAATCGCGCCGTGATACCCGACATTTTACCGCTGATGAAGTTCCTGATGAAGTGATTGAAAAAGCTTTACAGGCCGGACATTGGGCACCATCGGTTGGACTTACGGATGCTACACGATATTATATCATTAAATCAGCAGATGTAAAAAGTGCTATTAAAGATTTGTTTTTGGATTATAATAAAAAAGCCGAAACGCTAACGGATAATCCGGAACAAAAAGAACATTATAAATCGCTGAAATTAGAAGCGATTGAAGAAGCACCTATTGGATTAATTATTGCTTATGACCGATCAGTTCTGAATCAATTTACGATTGGAACTGTTGGCAGCAATGAAGCAGTTAAATTTAGTTCGGTTTGTGCAGCTCAGAATATCTGGCTTTCCCTTACCGATCAGGGTTACGGCATGGGCTGGGTTTCTATTTTGAATTACCATCAATTTAAAAAAATACTTGATTTACCAGAAAACATTGAACCTCTGGGTTATTTCTGCGTTGGAAAACCAGCCACGAATTACAACAATCAGCCGATGTTGCAGCAATTGCACTGGAAACAGAAATCAGAAGCTCCAATTTGTACAGAAATTAAAAATGTAACAGAAAGTTATATTTCTGATTTGAAATTAAAATCTGAAAGGGAAGCTGAGAATGAAAATGATTTCAGTAAAGAATTACAAGAAAAAATAGACGGTAAAACCAAACCAATTGGAGCTTTAGGAACTCTGGAAACTTTAGCTTTTCAGATCGCAACGGTTTTTGAAAGTTTAAATCCGAAAATTATAAATCCGAATATTGTTGTTTTTGCAGCAGATCACGGAATTGCAAATCATGGTGTGAGCGCTTATCCGCAAGATGTAACGCGACAAATGGTTGGTAATTTTCTGGATGGCGGCGCGGCAATCAATGTTTTTTGCAAACAAAATGACATTCAGTTGTCCATTGTAGATTCGGGCGTAAATTATGATTTTCCAACCAATGCTAATTTGATTAATGCTAAAATCGCTAAGGGAACCCAATCGTTTCTACACGCGCCTGCCATGAGCGAAACCGAATTACAATTGTGTTTTGAAAAAGGAAAAACAATAGTCGAAAATATTGCAAAAACAGGTTCAAACTGTATTGGTTTTGGCGAAATGGGAATTGGAAATACTTCTACAGCTTCTGTTTTAATGAGTCTTTTAACTGGTTTTCCGATTGAAGAGTGTGTTGGAAAAGGAACCGGAGTTGAAGATAAAAAATTACTTCAAAAAGAGGATTTTCTTAAAAGTGCCATTAAAAATTATTCCGGTCAAGCCGAATTAAAAGAGCAACTGGCTTATTTTGGCGGTTTTGAAATTATACAAATGGCAAGCGGAATGCTGACTGCGTTTGAAAACAATATGCTAATTTTAATTGACGGTTTTATTTGCAGTGTCGCTTTTTTAATTGCCTCAAAAATAAATCCTTCCACAATTAAAAATGCTGTTTTTTGCCACTGCTCTGCGGAACAGGCACATCAAAAATTACTTCAATATTTACATGCAAAACCAATTTTAAATTTAGATTTGCGTCTCGGAGAAGGAACGGGTTGTGCAATTGCTTTTCCTATTTTGAAATCGGCAGAGGCTTTTTTGAATGAAATGGCCAGTTTTGAGAGTGCCGGGGTTAGTAGGAAATAGAGATTTTAAGTTATTATATATGCCGTATATTAAAGTTTACATTCATTTTGTTTGGAGCACAAAAAATAGATTTCCATTTTTAGATTCAGTAGAATTGAGAAAAAAAGTTTGGAACCACATAAGTGACAATGCAAAAGAGAAAGGAATCTATATTGATTTCATAAATGGATATTCAGATCATTGCCATTGTTTAGTTTCCTTGGGAGTTGAACAAAATATTAAAAAAATCATGCATCTAATTAAAGGAGAATCTTCTTTTTGGATTAATAAAAATAAATTGACAAAAGAAAAATTTGAATGGCAGGATGAATATTTTGCAGTTTCAGTTTCAGAATCTGTAGTTGATAAAGTTCGAGATTATATTATGAAGCAAGAAATTCATCATGAAAAGAAAAGTTTCCAAGAAGAATATGATGAATTTATTAGCAAATTTGGATTTTATAAAACATTGGCTAAATAGAATTTGGCTAAAGCCAGAATAGCGCAATTTTATAACCTCCAGATAAATCTGGAGGCAATTCAATTATAAACTATGAGGATTTACCAGATTGTTTTGAATAGCCCCCAGATTTATCTGGGGGAAAAAAAATGACAATAAAAGTGGCTTTAGCCAAATAAACACACCAAGAATTAAATGAAAAAAGAACTACATATTTTCTTTACCTGTTTAATGTTTTATACCCGAATTCCATGTCCAAAAAACATCGATCACAATCCTGATTATTTAAACAAAGCCACACGCTATTTCCCTTTTATTGGATGGATTGTGGGAAGTATTTCTTTTTTGGCTTTTTATATTTTTGCTCAATTTCTTTCTGTTGAAATCGCAGTTATTTTAGCTATTATCGCTTCTATTCTGACAACCGGTGCTTTTCATGAGGATGGTTTTGCAGACGTTTGTGATGGTTTTGGCGGCGGCTGGACTAAAGAAAAAATCTTACTGATAATGAAAGACAGTGCCATTGGCGCTTATGGAGCCATTGGCTTGGTTTTATTATTTTTATTAAAATTTAAATTACTTTCAGAATCGATTTCTCTTTTTCAGATGGAAAATCCGATCGGGCTTCTACAAGTTTTTCTTTTGTTTCTCTCTGCTCATGCCTTAAGTCGTTTAGCCGCCATCAGTATTACTTTTACACACGAGTATTCCAGAGATGATGCTACTAGCAAAAGCAAACCAATTGCAAAAAAACATACCTGGAAAGAAATTTCAGGAGCATCTATCTTTGGATTATTACCTCTTTTAGCCCTCTCCTATTTTCAATACAACTTCCTTCTAGCTATAATTCCTGTTTTTATAACACGTTATTTTTTAGCTCGTTATTTCCAGAAATGGATTGACGGATATACCGGAGATTGTCTTGGCGCAACACAACAGGTTTGCGAAGTTGTTTATTATTTAAGCTTTCTTTTGATATGGAAATTTATCTAGTCCGCCATACTGAAACGGCTTGCGAGAAAGGCGTTTGTTACGGACAATCTGATGTTGATTTAGCAAAACCTTTCGATTCTATATTTAAAAACATTCTTTCGCAATTACCTACGGAAGCTATTATTTTCTCAAGTCCTTTAAAGAGATGTGCAATTTTGGCTCAATACATTCAGGACAATATCAAAACGATATCTTACGAAGAAGACAAACGTTTAATGGAAATGGATTTTGGTGATTGGGAGATGAAAAAATGGAATGATATAGTACCGGAACAACTTAATCCGTGGATGGAAGATTTTGTAAATGTTCGGGCATCCAATGGAGAATCTTTTGTTGTATTGCATAAACGCACGGAAGCATTTTTATCAGATTTAGTTTTAAAAAAAATTAAAGAACCTATCATTGTGGTTTGTCACGCCGGAATCATCAGAAGTATCTTATGTCATCATACTTCTTTAGCATTAAAAGATGCTTTTCAAAATAAGGTAGATTTTGGTGAAGTCATTAAAATCGAACTCTAGGAAAGGTTTTGTTTAGAATTTCACTTAAAAAGTAAAACAAATTTGATAATTCAGTATTTTTAACTTTATCTTTGCCCGAAATTTAAGGTTGTGTTTTAATTTTAAAAACGCATTAAAAGGGAATCAAGTAAATTCTTGAGCTGTACCCGCAACTGTAAGCTAAGTTCTGAAAAGAATGCTTGTTGTTAACTACAAAACCACTGCTCGCCCCGGCGAATGGGAAGGTAAACAACAAGACGCAAGCCAGGAGACCTGCCTTTATAACAAATATCGAGCTCTCGGGAAAAAGAGTGTAGAAATTATGACTTTAAAAAAACTTTTTGCTTTTTGCTTGCTGTTGTTGTGCCAGATTATGTCGGCGCAGAGCGATTCTATTACAAAACTGAAAACGGTTGTAGTTTCTGATTCTAACCTTAAAAAATATTCTACTTCACAGTCGGTTTTAAAACTCAATGATTCTGTTATCAATAAAAATGAGGCTTTATTAACGGATCTTTTAAACTTCAACTCTACTATTTATTTCAAAGAATACGGACGAGGCATGCTCTCTACAGTTGCTTTTAGAGGAACAACTTCTTCACAAACTGCTGTAATCTGGAACGGGATCAACATTAATTCTCAAATGAACGGAAGTACTGATTTCAATACGATATCAGGTTCAGACTATAATTCGGTTAGTGTAAAAGCTGGTGGAGGAAGTGTTATTTACGGAAGCGGAGCCGTTGGAGGAACTGTACACTTAAATAACGATTTGGCATTTTATAATCGTTTTGAGAATAATTTAAAACTAGATTACGGCAGTTTTAATACGATCGGAATAAATTATAAAACCAATATTTCAAATAAAAAATGGAGTACTCAGATTGGTTTTTCGAAAAACAGTTCAACAAACGATTATAAGTACCTGAACCAATATACCTGGAAAGGCGAACAACGCTGGAACCAAAATGGACAATATGATATTATAACCATGAGTGCCAATTTGGGTTATAAATTTGACACCAAAAATAGTCTGAAATTATACAGCCAAACTTCTAACACAGACCGAAATACTTCATTAATAACTGAAACAGAAACCAGAAGTAAATACGTTAATGGCTTCAATCGAAACTTACTAGAATACGATGGTGATTTCGGAAAATTAAAAACCAATTTCAAAACCGCTTACATTTTTGAAAATTACCAATATTACGCTGATAATTCGACTGATCTATATACCTTCGGAAAAACGGAAAGCTTTATCGCCAAGGCTGATTTAGGGTATACTCTTTTTAAAGCAACACAAATTAACGGGATTTTAGATTACAACCGAACCAAAGGTTATGGCAGTGGTTTTGGCGACAATACCAGAGAAATTAGCTCCGCCGCTTTACTGGTAAAACAAGATTTTTCAAAAGATTGGAAAAACGAATTTGGAATCAGAAAAGAGTTTACCGATAATTACAAATCACCTGTTTTATTCTCCTTGGGATCTTCTTATCAATTCGGAAAACTATATAATTTGAAATTGAATTTATCCCGAAATTTCAGAATTCCAACTTTCAACGATTTATATTGGGAAGAAGGCGGAAATCCGGATTTAAAACCGGAAAGTTCATATCAGGCAGAAATTGGAAATGTTTTTACTTATAAAAATATTTCGCTTACGCAGACATTTTACTATATCAAGATTACTGATTTATTGCGTTGGGTTCCCGGAAGCAACGGCATCTGGACACCTCAAAATACAGATAAAGTCAATACCTACGGAACTGAAACTTTACTGAGCTGGAAAAAACAATATGGCAAAAATTATTTTGGTGCCAACGCCACTTATGCGTACACGGTTTCTAAAGATATAGCAACTGACAAGCAACTCTTTTTTGTTCCTTTTAATAAAGTTACTGCAGCTGTTTCTTATTCAAGAAGTAATATTTCAGCTTATTACCAATTTTTATATAACGGTTTTGTGTACACACAATCCGACAATGATCCAAATGAAATTGTAGATGCTTACTTGGTTTCCAATATAGGAATCGACTATGATTTTAAATTTTTAAGTTCTTTCAAACTAGGATTCCAGGTTTTAAATCTTTGGAATGAAAATTATGAAAGTCTTGAAAACAGGCCAATGCCAGGCAGAAATTTTAATGTGTATTTAAACCTTAAATTTTAATATAATGAAGTTAACCAGACTATTTTTAGTAGCATTGAGCGTATCGCTTTTTGTTTCTTGTTCAAACGATGACGATAATAATGATCCTAAAGGAGCTTATGATAACGGATTTTTCATCTTAAACGAAGGAAATTCTGGGGGTGGCTCAGTTTCTTTTGCAAGTGATGATTTAGCAAATTTCACATCGGATGTGTATAAAACTGCAAATCCTACCGATGTTGCAGGGGTATATCTTCAAAATATCTTTTTTGATGGAGATAAAGCGTATATCATTGCTGGTGGATCAAACGTAATTAACGTTGTAAATCGTTACACTTTTAAGTTAGTTGCAAAAGTTGAAACAGGTCTTATAAACCCAAGATACGGAGTTGTAAAAGACGGAAAAGCGTACGTAACAAACGCAAATACTTACTCATACATCAACCCGGCAACTGGTGATACGGATGATTATATTGCTGTAATTGATTTGGCTACAAATAAAGTAGAATCTAAAATTGAATTGGGTGCTACGGCAAACAGAATTTTATTAGAAAATGGTAAATTATACATTACAGAGCCGTATTCAAGCGACAAATTATTAGTAGTAAACCCTGCAACGAAAGCATTAGAAACTCCAGTTAATCTTGGATATGGTGCAGATACTATGGAAGTAAAAGATGGCATCTTATATATCTTGAGAAAACCTAATGGAGAAAGAAGCGAAATCTTAAAAGTAAAATTATCAGACAAAGGAACTAGTAAGATAGTATTCCCAGAATCTTTAGACGGTGCAAGTAATTTAGATATCTATAATGATAAAATTTACTACACTGTAAATAAATCAGTTTATGCAATTACTACTACAGCAACGGCAGCTTCAACAGCAGCAATTTTTACTGCAGCAATTTCTGCAAAAGGTTCTATTTATGGTTTTGCGGTAAATAATGATAAGATTTTTGTTGCTGATGGAGGAGATTTCGGATCAAACAGTAAAGCTTACATCTACAACTTAAGTGGAAGTTTGCAAAAAGAATTAACAGTTGGTGTAGGACCAAATGGTTTTTACTTCAACGATTAATATTTCTAAATTTTAGAATTAGTTTTTGGATTTTTTTTTGTAAAAAAGGCTTTCATTTCTGAAAGCCTTTTTACTTTTATTCTATTTTATTTCAATGCTCTTAAAAGGCCTTCCGGTGCTTTTTCAATAAACATTTGGTTTCTTATTCCGTTCATTGCTTTAACATCTGTAAACGTTTTTAAAGCTTGTGTTTCATCCTGTGGCACTTTCTTCGCCGTCGAACCTGTAATCTTTGAAATCGCCAAATTCAATAAAGGCTCAGATGGATCTCCTAAAACCCCCATATTACTAGCAACTTCCAATTGTTGATAGGTGGGAATCAAACCATCGGTATACTCTCCAAAATCAACAGCATTTACAATTTTCAAAACCAAAGGCTGCATGGCATATTTATGATTTGGATTTCTATTTGTTTTTCCAAAACTTGGAGAATCATATAATGTTACTGAACCTACATTTTTACCCACTGTTGTCTCTCCTACCTGAACTACCGTTATATAAGGAGCTAATCCGTTAATAACCAATTCACTTGCAGAAGCAGTTCCACCAGTAGTAATAATATATATTTTAGACAAATTCAAACTGTTAATCCCGGCTCCGTCTATTTTATCAGGAAACCTCACATTCAACGATTCGGGATCTTCACTTTCGTAATATTCATTCACCTTCGGATTCCATTTTTCTTTAGCAAAAATTTTAGTAGCAAACTGACCGGTAATCATACTCGCTAATCTCGATGCAGTTTGAATAGAACCACCACCATTATATCTTAAATCTAAAACAAAATCAGTAATTCCCTGTGATTTTAATGTAGCAAAAGCAGCATTAAGCTGAGCATCATAATTAGCATAAAATCCGTTATACATTAAATAACCAATTTTATGACTTCCAGAAATAATAACTTTATTGATAAAAATCGGGTTCTCATCTAAAGTTGTTTTAACTAAGGCAATCGTTTTTCCATTAGTGGTAAAAGCGCTTCCATTATATGAAGCCATATTAAGGGTATAGCTATCAGCATTTAAAAGTGATTGATAATTTGAAACCGTAAGTTGTGCTCCATTTATTCCTGTAAATAAATCTCCACGTTTAATATCTTTAGTTGAAGCATCAGAATTTGGAATAATATATCGTACAAAACCAACCAAGTCTGTAGTACTTCCTGGCTTATAACTCAATCTAAAGTCGACTCCATTATTTTTTGATGTCCCTTGAAGTTCCTGTTCTAAAACAGTATAATCATCTACAATCCAACTAAAACGATCTATTGCCTGTCCTTTCGGAAATTTGCTAATCGGTTTATTAAGTAAGTCCTGAAATAAATCTTCGGGTTCAGCATATCCTTTTAAAAAAGAGTTAAGAGCCTCCTGAGAACTAAAGCGATTGTCTGCTAAATTAGGAACATCAGGCTGCCATAAGTAAAACTGATTCAGTCCTTTCCAGATAAAATCATTCACTTGCAAATCTGCCGGAGCAGCAACATCATCCTGATCTTCACATGATTGCAATGCAAAAGCAAGCAAAAACAGTAGCAATAAACTCTTTAATATTGTTTTCATATAGGTAGGTATAGTGGTATTCAATACTATATTAACGTAAAAATACTACCTTTAGTTTTAACTGTATTCAGTTTCAGCAATTTTTTCAAAAAAAAATCACAAACACGTTGTAACAAAAATAATAGTGCCTCGTCTTGACTATATAAGCTTACTTGTAAATACTGATTAATTGAAAAAATCATAATCCGCAAGTAATTTATAACCGACCAAAAACCAACAAATAACCAATTATGAATCAAGTTGCGTTTATAGAATTAATCAATCCTTTTAAAGACAAAGTTTTTCGTCTGGCAAAAAGATTGCTTACCAGTACTGAAGAAGCTGAAGACGCCACTCAGGAAGTAATGGTGAAATTATGGAATAAGAAAGAAAATCTAGACGCTTATAATAATATTGAAGCTGTTGCAATGACAATGACCAAAAATTATTGTCTGGATCAGTTAAAATCTAAAAGAGCCGGAAATCTGAAAATAGTTCACAACAATTTTACAGACCGCGAACCTCAATTGGATAAAAAATTAGAAGATTCCGATAGCCTGGAATGGGTCGAAAAAATTATAAATCAGTTGCCCGAGCAACTCCAAATATTAATTCAGCTTCGCGATGTTGAGCAATATGAATTTGATGAAATTGCTAAAATTGTCAACATGAATGAAACGGCTATTCGGGTAGCACTTTCGAGAGCGAGAAAAAAAATAAGAGAATCAATGGTTAACACACACAGTTATGGAATTAGATAAAATAGAAAATATATTAGAAAAATACTTTCAGGGAGAAACTACTATTGCTGAAGAAAAAGAATTAAAAGAATACTTTTCTTCACCGAATGTTGCGCAGCATTTAGAGCAATACAAACCAATGTTTGGTTATTTCTCTCAGGTAAAAGAACAAAAATCGACACAGGAGATACCACTAAAAACTAAGAAACGAAATGTGGTGTGGTTATCGATTGCAGCTTCAGTTGTTGTTTTACTGGGAATCGGAACCTTTTATTTTGCAAGTCAAAAAACTACGACTCAGGTTGTAGCGCAATCAGAATTAGGAACCTATGATGATCCGGAAGAAGCTCTTGCCGCAACGCAAAAAGCTTTGGCCTTATTATCAAACAATGTAAATGTAGGTATTGGAAGTGTACAATACATTAAGGAATACGAACAATCAAAAAACAAAATTTTTAAACAGTAATTAAATCAATCAAAAAAAATGAAAAATTTCATCATAACACTAGTTTTCGCATTCGTTAGCACCGCTTTTTATGCTCAGGGAGCATTTGATAAATTTGATGGTCAGGACGATGTAACCTCAGTAATTGTAAACAAAAAAATGTTCGATTTAATGAGCAAAGTAAAAGTTGACGCTTCTGATAAAGAAATGCAGCAATACATCAGTCTGATTAAAAAATTAGACTACCTAAAAGTGTTTACAACAAAAAACCCTAAAATCGAAGCTGAAATGAAAGCCTCAGCAGATAAATATGTTAAAACTGCTGGTTTAGAAGAATTAATGAGGATAAATGACGGTGGCAGAAACGTAAAAATATCCGTAAAATCAGGAGCAACAGACTCGCAGGTAAGAGAATTACTAATGTACGTTGACGGAGCTAAAGGTGACGAAACGGTTTTACTATCTTTAACAGGTAATTTTGATATCAACGAAATCTCGGTACTAACAGATAAAATGCAACTTCCTGGAGGTTCTGACTTAAAAAAAGCCTCTAAAGGCAAAAAATAATCATGAAACTAAATGTTTTTACCACGGCCATTTTAGTATTACTTACTTTGATAAGTTGTAATTCTGAACCTTCATTACAGAAATATTTTGTACAGAATACAGAAAATAAGAATTTTATCGCTCTGGATATTTCACCAACTATTTTAAACGTTGAAAAATCGAAATTAACAGCAGCACAGACTGAAGCTTTAAATTCTTTTGACAAAATGAACATCCTGGCATTCAAAGCAAATGCTACAAATCAGGCGCAATTTGAAACAGAAAGAACAAAAGTTAAAGCTATTTTAAAGGATCCAAAATACCAAAAATTAATGTCTTTTGGTTCAGGTAAAGATGGCGCTTCGATAAGTTACGTTGGCACGGATGAAAACATTGAAGAATTTGTGATTTTTGCCAACAGAAAGGAAAATGGTTTTGCAGTAGTTCGTGTTTTAGGAAAAAATATGAATCCGAATAATATCATGACCTTAATGTCTGTTTTGAAAGAATCAAAAATTGACATGGAACAATTGAAGCCTTTGCAGCAATTGGTTAATAAAAAATAATCATCTTACTTAGACAAGAAAAGCTCCAAATATTTGGGGCTTTTTTTTTGATATTAAATGAAAGATTATACTTAATAATTTTTTTAGTATGTTTTAAATTATTGGAAGTGAATTTAAGTATATTTGCACGTGGCAAAATTTTATTTATTGTCCAAAACTTACTAAATAACAAGACTTACAAGCTAAAACCAAAAATACAAAACATTGAAAAAAGCATTAAAAATTGTACTTAAAATATTTCTAGGTTTCTTAGGTTTTATTTTACTATACCTAATAGTTGCATTTTCTCTTTCAAAAATAACCGTAAATCAAGAACCTAAAACAAAACCCGAAGTCGAAATATACATTTTAACAAATGGTGTGCATACGGATATTGTAATGCCTACCAAAACTGATCAGATCGACTGGAGCAAACAAGTAAAATTTGAAAACACTAAAGCTGCAGATTCAACTTACAAATATATTGCCATGGGTTGGGGAGACAAAGGTTTTTACCTGGAAACACCTGAATGGTCTGACTTAAAAGCATCTGTAGCATTCAAAGCTGCATCGGGCTTAAGTACAACTGCAATTCATGCAACTTACTACAAAAACTTAAAAGAAGGTGACGATTGTAAAAAAATAATGATTAGCAGAGCGCAATACAACCGTTTAATAAAGTATATCTCTGAAAGTTTCCAAAAAGATGCTTCTGGAAGTTTCTTAAACATAAAGACAAATGCAAATTATGGTAAAACCGACGCTTTCTATGAAGCCACCGGAAGCTACAGCTTGTTTCATACATGCAATACATGGGCAAATAGCGGTCTAAAAATAAGTGGTCAAAAATGTTGTTTTTGGACTGCTACCGATTCAGGAATTTTTTCGAAATATAAATAAACTTAGATTATTATGGTACAAAAAACTTCGAATGCCTTTATAGCGGCATCTTGGGTAGCTCTTGGAGCTGGAATGGTTGGATATATTGTTGGCCTTGCAAGAGCAGAAATGCTATTAAACGAAAAAGGATATTACTTTACCGTTTTAATGTTTGGCCTTTTTGCTGTTGTTTCATTACAAAAAAGTGTAAGAGACAGACTTGAAAAACTTCCCGTAACGGATATGTATTACGGAATTTGCTGGTTCGGAACATTATTGTCAATTGTATTATTAACCGTTGGACTTTGGAATGCTACTATTTCACCAAGCGAAAAAGGTTTCTATGCATTTGCCTTTTTATTAGCATTATTTGGCGCTATTTCGGTACAAAAAAATACAAGAGATAATATGAGCTTCAATCAAGCTGAGTAAATTTTAGAATTGCACAAAAACAAAAAAGCTCCAATTTTCATTGGAGCTTTTTTTATATCAGAATTTGAGATTATTTACTCAAATACATTTTTCTTCTTGAGTACAATTCATAGAATTGATCATCTTTTAAGTCATCAATAAACAAGATACTTTCTCCAGTCGATTTCATTTCTGGTCCTAATGCTTTGTTTACATTATGGAATTTACTGAAAGAGAAAACTGGTTGTTTTATCGCGTATCCTTTTAATTGCGGATTAAAATCAAAGTCAGTTACTTTATTATGACCCAACATTACTTTTGTAGCATAGTTTACATAAGGCTCTCCATAAGCTTTTGCAATAAAAGGTACTGTTCTCGAAGCTCTAGGATTTGCTTCAATAATATAAACCGTATCATCTTTAATCGCAAACTGAATATTAATCAAACCAACCGTTTTAAGAGCTCTAGCAATTTTATATGTATGATCTTTTATCTGTTGCATTACGAATTCTCCTAAGTTAAAAGGAGGCAATGTAGCATTACTGTCTCCGGAGTGAACTCCACAAGGTTCGATGTGCTCCATAATTCCGATGATGTAAACATTACCATCAGCATCACAAATCGCATCTGCTTCAGCTTCGATTGCTCCTGCTAAATAGTGATCTAAAAGCAATTTATTACCTGGAATCGTTTTCAATAAGTTGATAACGTGCTCCTCTAATTCTTTTTTGTTGATTACAATTTTCATTCCCTGACCTCCTAATACATAAGAAGGACGAATCAATAATGGAAAATCTAAAGTATCTGCTAAGGCAGAAGCTTCATCAGCTGTTTCTGCGATTCCGAATTGTGGGAAAGGAATATGCAATTCTCTCAATAAATCAGAGAAACGTCCTCTGTCTTCTGCTAAATCAAGTGCATCAAAACTAGTTCCGATAATTTTTACTCCGTATTTCGATAATTTTTCAGCCAATTTCAAAGCTGTTTGCCCACCTAACTGCACAATAACACCTTCTGGTTTTTCATGCTGAATAATATCGTAAATATGTTCCCAAAAAACCGGTTCGAAGTACAATTTATCTGCTGTATCAAAATCAGTCGAAACCGTTTCAGGATTACAGTTGATCATAATCGTTTCGTAACCACATTCTTTTGCAGCCAAAACTCCGTGCACACAAGAATAATCAAACTCAATTCCTTGTCCAATTCTGTTTGGCCCTGAACCCAGAACTATGATTTTCTTTTTATCCGTAACAATACTTTCGTTATCTACATAACGCTCACCATTTGCTTTTTCGATTTCAGCTTCAAAAGTAGAGTAGTAATAAGGCGTTTGCGCTTTAAACTCTGCTGCACAAGTATCAACCAATTTAAACACACGGTTCACATTTTTTTCCATACGTAAAGTATGTACTTCACTTTCCAGACAATTCATCATGTGTGCGATTTGTCTGTCGGCAAAACCTTTTTGTTTCGCTTCAAGTAACAATTCTTTAGGAAGATTTGAAATTTTATAGTTCGAAATTTCTTTTTCTAAAGTATATAGTTCTTCGTATTGTTTCAAGAACCACATATCGATTTTTGTGATCTCATGAATACGGCTCAACGGAATTCCCATTGCAATTGCATCATAAATTACAAAAACACGATCCCAACTTGCAAAAGTTAGTTTCTCGATAATTTGTTCGTAGTTTTTATATCCTTTTCCGTCAGCTCCTAACCCATTTCTTTTAATTTCTAAAGATTGAGTCGCTTTGTGTAATGCTTCCTGGAACGAACGCCCAATTCCCATTACCTCACCAACAGATTTCATTTGAAGTCCTAAAGTTCTGTCAGCACCTTCGAATTTATCAAAGTTCCAACGTGGTATTTTCACGATTACATAATCAAGAGTTGGTTCAAAAAGAGCCGAAGTCGATTTTGTAATTTGATTTTGCAATTCATCTAAGTTGTACCCTAAAGCCAGTTTAGAAGCAATTTTAGCAATTGGATAACCCGTCGCTTTTGATGCTAAAGCTGATGAACGAGATACACGAGGATTAATCTCGATCGCAACGATATCTTCTTTTTCGTCTGGTGAAACTGCGAATTGTACGTTACAACCTCCAGCAAAATTTCCGATACTACGCATCATCAAGATCGCATAGTCACGTAATTTTTGAAAAGTTGTATCAGACAAAGTCATTGCTGGTGCAACCGTGATCGAATCTCCGGTATGAATTCCCATTGGATCCATATTTTCGATCGAACAGATAATTACAACATTATCATTCTTATCTCTTAAAAGTTCCAACTCGTATTCTTTCCATCCCATTAAAGCTTTATCAATTAAAACTTCGTGAATTGGAGAAGCTTCAAGTCCGCGTGTTAAAAGCTCATCAAAATCTTCTTTTTTATAAACTATCGCTGCTCCGGTTCCTCCAAGAGTAAACGAAGGACGAATTACAAGTGGAAAACCAAATTCCTGAGCAATTTCTTTTCCTTCAAGGTAAGAAGTAGCCGTTTTTGCAGGTGCAGTTGGTACATTTATTCTTTCTAAAAGTTGTTTGAACTGCTCTCTGTCTTCGGTAATATTAATTGCATTTACATCAACCCCAATTAATTTCACTCCGAAATCCTGCCAAATTCCTTTTTCTTCAGCTTCCAAACATAAATTCAAAGCAGTCTGACCACCCATTGTTGGCAAAACAGCATCAATTTGTGGATGTTCCTTTAGAATTTCAATAATCGATTTTGTAGTTAATGGTTTCAAATATACATGATCCGCCATAGTTGGGTCGGTCATAATAGTCGCTGGATTTGAGTTTATCAAAATAACTTCAATTCCTTCTTCACGAATAGAACGTGCAGATTGAGATCCTGCATAATCGAATTCGCAAGCTTGACCAATAACAATAGGTCCTGATCCTATTATTAAAACTGATTTTATTGATGTGTCTTTAGGCATTGTATTTGTATTGTGTAGTTATATAAAGTACTTTAAAAAACATTCGTAGTGTATTCTAAACTAGAACGTTGCAGCTTTTTTACCGACAAGGTATAAAAAAAGGCGATACTAAAAAAGTAATCGCCTTATGTATGTTTATACAAACATTATTTTTTGTGTCTAGGCTCGCTAGAAACAGTTAATTTATGTCTTCCTTTTGCTCTTCTACGCGCCAGAACTTTTCTTCCATTCGCAGAAGCCATTCTGTCCATAAATCCGTGCTTATTTCTTCTTTTTCTTTTCGATGGTTGAAACGTTCTTTTGCTCATTGCTTTGTATCTTTAAAATGGTATCTAATATCTCTTTTCTGTTTTTGAATATCGTTATTCTAAAACCGAGTGCAAATATACAAAGACTTTTTTTTCTGGCAAGTACTTTAATAAAAATATTTTTAATTCATTTTACTATATTTGCAATCTCAAATATACATCTATTATGTTTAACAAAAATATTAAACTTATTTTAGCCGGACTTCTTGTAGTTGCTGGCATTTGGCAATTTACAGAGAGCAATATCGGGAATGGTATTTTCCTTATATTATTGACTGCAATTCCCATTTTTCTTTATTTTAAAAACGAATTTATCCTTTTAGCCTTCCTTAAATTAAGAAAACAAGACTTTGAAGGTGCTAAAAAGTGGCTAACCTACATTAAAAATCCGGAAACTGCCTTAGTAAGAAAACAACAAGGATACTTTAATTACCTTCACGGAATCATGTTATCTCAAACAAATATAAATCAAGCCGAGAAACATTTCAAAAAAGCAATCGAACTTGGACTATCAATGGACATGGATTTAGCTGTAGCGAAATTAAACCTTGCAGGAGTTGCAATGTCACGCAGAAGAAAGCTTGAAGCAACTAATTTACTGAATGAAGCTAAGAAATTAGACAAACAAGGTATACTGAAAGAACAAATCACAATGATGAAAGAGCAAATGAAGAAAATCTAAACTTCTTTAAATTACAATATTTAAAATCCCAAATTCCAATTAATGGCGTTTGGGATTTTTTTATTTTAGATTGCTGAGTTTAGATTTTAGATTTTTGATTGAGAATAATTATTGAGATTTTTAGAAGCTGATCCCGCTGTTCCTTCCAATCTTTTGCGCCTCCCGATAGCTATCGGGACCGGCACAAAAGGATTTTCCCTCCCATCGGGGCTAGGGCGCTCATTTTCACAAGAAGGTTTATTTTTTTAACTGCTTAAAAATCTTAATCTTCCAATATAATCGAAGGCAAATTCTCATTCAGCCATTTGTATTTATTCAGAATCATAACATGTGTTCCTCCTTTTACGATAATACAACTTTTGATATATTTTATAGGAAAAACATCATCCTTATCGCCATGGATATGAATTACATTTTCATCACGCTGATCTCTATCCCATAAAATAACATTTTCAACAGCCCATTGCAGGTAATTAAGATCTCGCATCGCAAGAAATTTTTCATACAGCTTAATACGTTTATTGATTTTTTCCCCAAAAGAATATTTCGCAAGGTTTTCAATATTCAAAATTAACTTCATCGGAATGAGCTTATAAGCTTTTGTAGTTTTTCCGATTTTCATTCTTCTTGGGAATTCCGTATTACTTCTAACACTCGAAATAATGATTATTTTCCGAACCTGAATATGTTTTGCCATTTCCTGAACCAGAATTCCACCAAAAGAAACACCAATCAAAACCGGATTTTCATGTTTGATGTTTTTGGTTATTCGCAGTGCATAATCAGATAATGATTCTTTAGGATTTGGAATCTCCCACTCCAACAAACACATTTCAAAAACAGATTCATCTAATTTAATTCTTTCAAAAATGGTTGAGCTTGCTGCCAAACCAGGCATAAAATATACAGGAATTTTACTCATTTGGTAGAAAAGGAATTTTAATTACGGTTTTTAATTTCAAGCTAAATTTACTTTTTTTACTAATATGCACAGCAAATCTTACACCATAATTCGATATTAAAACAAATAAAATTACAAAAACAGTATTACGCGGTCACTTAAAAAAATAATTTCATATTGAGAATCAAATGATTACCTTTGTATGCCAAATAATTCGCATTCGATCTTCTTTAAAAGAATTTTGAACGAGTTAAAACCCTAATCTATATTAACATTTTTAACCTACAAAAACATGTCAAATTATGGAACCTATTGAAACAATTATGGAAATCAAAGACAACACTTTCGCAAGACAATTTGAGACCATAACCCCTGAAGGACTAATTTCTGTTGAGTACTCATTTCAGGAAAAGAAAATTTTCCTAACCAAAATTAACACTCCCGAAGGTTTTGAAAATCAAGAATTGATTAATGCGTTACTCAAAAGCATCATGGAAATTGTCATTGAAAAGAAGTTCAAACTAATGCCAATTCATCCAAAAATTGTACTTTTTATCAAGAAAAACCCAAAGTACAAGGAATTACTTCCTCCGGGAATTAGAATTTAATTTCACAATTTCTCTCCACTAAATAAAAAAAGCACAAGAATTAACTTGTGCTTTTTCGTTTTATACAGACTGAGAGATTATTTTTCGATCTCTTTCATAGAATCCATTTTTTTATGTGCCAAGAAACCAGCAACATCTTCAAAATGTTCTTTTACTCTTTTGTTTCCAAATTCAAAAACTTTCGTTGCTAATCCGTCAAGGAAATCACGGTCGTGAGAAACCAAAATTAATGTTCCGTCAAAATCACGCAACGCGTCTTTGATAATATCCTTAGTTTTCATATCAAGGTGATTCGAAGGCTCATCCAGAATTAATAAGTTTACCGGTTCTAATAATAATTTAATCATTGCCAAACGGGTTTTTTCTCCTCCGGAAAGTACTTTTACTTTTTTGGTAATATCATCACCCTGAAACATAAAAGCGCCCAAAATATTTTTAATCTGCGTTCTAACGTCACCAACAGCAATATTATCAATCGTTTCAAAAATCGTAGCATTTTCATCTAATAACGAAGCCTGATTTTGCGCAAAATATCCAATTTGAGAATTGTGACCAATATCAACACTTCCTTCATCGATACCAATTTCTTTCATGATCGCTTTGATCATAGTCGATTTTCCCTCACCATTTTTACCAACAAAGGCTACTTTTTGTCCTCTTTCAATAACAATATTAGCATCTTTAAAAACCACATGATCTCCGTACGATTTAGACAAATCTTTTACCACAACAGGATATTGCCCTGAACGTGCTGCTGGCGGGAATTTTAATTTTAATGCCGAATTATCTACTTCATCAACCTGAACAATAACTAACTTTTCAAGCATTTTAACACGAGACTGAACTGCATCTGTTTTAGAAAATGTTCCTTTAAAACGATCAATAAAAGCCCTGTTATCAGCAATCATTCTTTGTTGCTCATCATATGCCTTTTGTTGGTGTATACGACGGTCTTTTCTTAATTCTAAATAATGAGAATACTTCGCCTTATAATCGTAAATCCTTCCCATTGTAACCTCAATGGTACGATTGGTGATATTATCTACAAAAGCTCTATCATGCGAAATCACCACAACAGCCTTAGCCTGATTTAGCAAAAACTCCTCTAACCACTGAATACTTTCGATATCCATATGGTTGGTTGGCTCATCCAGCAAAATTAAATCCGGTTTTTGCAAAAGGATTTTTGCCAGCTCGATTCGCATTCTCCATCCTCCTGAAAACTCAGAAGTCTGACGAGTAAAATCCTCACGTTCAAAACCTAAACCAACTAAAATTTTCTCTACTTCAGCTTCGTAATTCACTTCCTCGATTGCATAAAATTTCTCGCTTAAGTCCGAAACTCTTTCAATCAACTTCATATAAGCATCACTTTCATAATCAGTACGAACAGTTAATTGCTCGTTGATTTCGTCAATTTCAGCTTTCATTTTAAAAATCTCACCAAAAGCTTTTGACGCTTCTTCCATTACAGTAGCACCGTCTTTAGTCAATAAATGCTGAGGCAAGTAAGCCACAACAGCATCTTTTGGAGTCGATATACTTCCGGTAGAAGGTTTGCTTTGACCAGCAATTATTTTTAGAAGTGTCGATTTTCCCGCACCATTTTTACCCATAAGGGCAATTTTATCATTTTCATTTATAGCAAAAGAAACATCGCTAAATAATGTAGTTCCACCAAACTGAACCGAAATATCGTTAACTGTAATCATTACTCTCTGTGAATTTGTTTAATCGGTTAATCGTTTATTTGACTACCTATTTTTTCGTGGTGCAAAGATAGATTAATTAGATAATTTGGCAATTAGATAATTAGATAATTTCAAGGATTAGATAATGTGCCAATGCGCCAATTAAATAATTTTTAAATTCATAACAAAACAAAACCCGACAGGCTTTAAAAACCTGTCGGGCTTGCTAAAATTATCTAATTGGCACATTGACTAATTATCTAATTAATCCTTTCTCCATTTTTTCGTTTCTTCAAAAATGTGCTCTAAGATCGCTGATTCTGTTTCATTAAAATCTATATTTCTGCGTCCCATAACAAGTTTTGCAGTTTCAAAAGCTTTTTTAGTTACATAAGTTGTAAATCCTGCCGCACCGCCCCAGGAAAAACTCGGAACAAAATTGCGAGGAAAACCACTTCCGAAAATATTAGTGCTCACTCCTACTACAGTTCCTGTATTAAACATCGTATTGATTCCACATTTACTGTGATCTCCCATCATCAAACCACAAAACTGAAGTCCGGTTTTAGCAAAACCTTCTGTTTCGTAACTCCATAACTTTACTTCTTCGTAATTATTTTTCAGGTTCGAATTATTACTGTCTGCACCAATATTACACCATTCTCCTAAAACAGAGTCTCCCAGAAAACCTTCATGTCCTTTATTTGAATTGGCAAAAAGAACTGAGTTTTTAACCTCTCCTCCAATACGTGATCCAGGTCCAACGGTTGTCGCTCCATAAACTTTAGCTGACATTTTTACCATCGCATTTTCGCATAAAGCAAAAGGGCCGCGAATTACGGTTCCTTCCATAATTTCGGAATTCTTACCTATATATATAGGACCATTTGAAGCATTCAGCGTTACAAACTCTAATTTTGCTCCTTCTTCAATAAAAACATTCTCAGGAGCAATAACATTTACACTTTTTGGAATTGGCTGTGATTTTCTGTCTTCTGTCAAGAAAGCAAAATCTGCACGAATGGCAGCATCATTTTTAGAAAAAATATCCCAGGTATGTTCAACTGTCAAACAATCGTCATTATATTGGATGATTTCATACGAATCGAAATCAACCTCTTCCTGATTTTCAGTTGTAAAAAAAGCAATTACATCTTCTCCTTTAAAAATGGCCTGATTTTCTTTTAAATCAGAAACCATTTCAGCAAGCACATCATTTGGCAAATACGCAGCATTGATCATTACATTTTCTTCCATTTCCACCATCGGAAATTTTACAGACAGATAATCCTCTGTAATAGTGGTTATAGTAGAACCTAAACGCGCTTCCCATTTTTGACGAATAGTCATTATTCCGATTAATATATCGGCCACTGGTCTTGTAAATGTAAAAGGTAATAAGGCATTCCGAACGGGACCGTCAAAAAGAATGTAATTCATAAATAAAATATTTGGTACTTGTTAAAATCTTGATTTGGTTATCGAGGCCAAAGTTACAAATATTTATGGGTTTGATTAAAAAGCCCTTTATTCAAAATAAGAAAATAATTGTTTTTTTTGGTTAGCAGTAATATTGTGATTTTATATTGATGATCATTTAACCGCAAAGCGCGCAAAGTTTTTATAATTAAGTTTTAAAAAAAAATAAGTTCGCAAAGCTAAATTTATAAAGCTTTGAACTTTGTATTTTTCCAACATAGTGCCAGACAAAAAATCTTTGCGCACTTTGCGGTTAAATTTTACAACACAAAAAAAGCCTCCCAAATTGGAAGGCTTTTGTATGAATAAAACAGCTATTATTATTTAGCGTGTTTTGCATATTTAGTTTTGAACTTGTCAATACGTCCTGCAGTATCGATAAGTTTAGATTTACCAGTATAAAAAGGGTGAGATGTTCTAGAAATCTCCATTTTTACAACTGGATACTCAACTCCGTCAACTTCAATTGTTTCTCTTGTATCTGCAGTAGATTTAGTAATAAAAACTTCGTCATTTGACATGTCTTTAAATGCAACTAATCTGTAATTTTCTGGGTGAATTCCTTTTTTCATCTTTTCTTTTATTTATTGTTTAGAGCAATTTTATTTTGAAGCTTTTCCATGGTTAGAAAAAGGTGTAAACAAAGGCTACTCTTTTTTGTTTAAAAATTTAATTATTTTTGAGTGTGCAAATTTACAATTCTTTTTTAATAAACAAACATTTAGCTCATTTTTTTTAGTAAAATTCAAAAAGCTTTTTTTCTCTTCGATTATATTGGGAATTGCTATATTTGTGGATTAATTTTAAAACATATAGAAATATGATTAATGAAGTTATAAAAAAGAATGGGATTACTTACGGTGTAATGATTGGAATTGCATCTGCTTTAATAACGGCAACAATATATGCGGTTGATTTAAATTTGTTCACAGCATGGTGGATGGGATTATTAGGTATTGCTATTAGCTTAACTATTTCTATCATTTTACTTTCTAAAACAAAGAGAGAATTAAATGGCATTTTTAGCTTTAAAGAAGCTTTTACTACTTATTTTATTGCTGCAGTAATTGGGATTCTGATTTCGACTTTTTTTAATATTATTCTATTTAATGTTATTGACCCTGGCGCAAAAGACACTTTAAGCGAATTAATGATTAAATATACAGTTGGGATGATGCAAAAATTTGGAACTCCGGCATCAGCTATTAATGAGGCTATTGCAAAAATGAAGTTAAGCAACCCCTATTCAACTTTAGAGTTAATAAAAGGATCTGTTTTTGCAATTGTAATCAGCGCCATTTTTGGTTTAATTTTCGCAGCATTTTTTAAAAGCAAAACTACACAAGAATAAAAAAATAAATGAATTTATCTATACTTATACCGCTTCTTAATGAGGAGGAATCACTGAAAGAACTCTATTCGTGGATTATTAAAGTGATGCAATCTAATAATTACTCTTATGAAATCATTTTTGTAGATGATGGAAGTACGGATGATTCCTGGAATATTATTGAAAGTTTTTCAAATGAGAATCCTAATGTAAAAGGAATTCGTTTCATGAAAAATTTCGGAAAATCCCAGGCTTTACACGCTGGTTTTGCAAAAGCAAAAGGGGATGTCATTATTACAATGGATGCCGATTTGCAAGACAGCCCGGATGAAATTCCCGGATTGTTTGAAATGATTACCAAAGAAAAATTTGACTTGGTTTCAGGCTGGAAAAAGAAACGCTACGACTCTGTTGTGGCAAAAAATCTGCCTTCAAAATTATTTAACTGGGCTGCCAGAAAAACATCGGGAGTTGAATTAAATGATTTTAACTGTGGATTAAAAGCCTACAAAAATACGGTTGTAAAAAACATAGAAGTATCAGGAGAAATGCACCGATACATTCCGGTCTTGGCTAAAAATGCCGGTTTTAATAAAATTGGAGAAAAAGTGGTAATTCACCAGGCCAGAAAATATGGAGAAACCAAATTTGGTATGGATCGTTTTATCAACGGTTTTCTTGATTTGATTACGATCTGGTTTTTATCAAGATTCGGAAAAAGACCAATGCACTTATTTGGTTTATTAGGATCCATTATGTTTATGATTGGATTTTTATTAGCTTTATACTTAGGAATCGACAAATTGTTTATCCATAAAACAAGCCGTTTAATCACTGAAAGACCTCATTTCTATTTATCAATAACATCGATGATAATAGGAACGCAATTGTTTTTGGCAGGTTTTCTTGGTGAAATTATTTTGAGGACCAAAAGTAACGAAGCACGTTATAAGGTTGCCCGAGAGGTTAATTTTTAACATAAACCCCTAGCCCTGATGGGAGGGAAAATCCTTTTGCTTTTTTCTTTAAAAAACAAAAGATTTGGAAGGACAGCAGGAATAGCTCCTGAAAATTATTATTAAAATATAAAAATATACGAATGATGAATATAGCACCTAATATACTGAATGCTGTAAACGAATGGTTGACTCCTACATTTGACAAAGAGACACAAGCAGCAGTTAAAGAATTAATGACAACGTCACCTAAAGAACTTGAAGAGAGCTTCTATAAAAATCTTGAATTTGGAACTGGCGGAATGCGCGGTGTAATGGGTGTTGGAAACAACAGAATTAACAAATATACGCTTGGAAAAAATACTCAGGGTTTGTCTGATTACTTACACGAAGTTTTTCCAAACCAGCCCTTAAAGGTTGTTATTGCTTATGATTGTCGTCATAATAGCAACACACTTGCTAAAGTTGTAGCAGATGTTTTCTCTGCAAACGGAATCCAGGTTTATTTGTTTTCAGATTTACGACCTACTCCTGAATTATCTTTTGCCCTAAAATATTTAGGTTGTCAATGTGGAATTGTTCTTACAGCTTCACACAATCCACCGGAATACAATGGCTACAAAGTATATTGGGAAGATGGCGGACAAATTGTACCTCCTCAGGATGCTGCAATTATTAATGTAATCGAAAATCTAGGCTACGATAAAATTAAGTTTGACGCAAACGAAAGCTTAATTAAATATATTGATACTGAAATCGACAAGGCTTTTATAAAATCGTCTATTGAAAATGCCAGTTTTAATACTCCGGCTGAAGCAAAAGATAATTTACAGATTGTATTTACTTCATTGCACGGAACTTCAATAAAATCTATTCCGGATACTTTATCGCAGGCAGGTTATAAAAATGTGCATATTGTACCAGAACAAGCTGTTCCAGATGGAGATTTTCCAACGGTAAAATCGCCAAATCCTGAAGAACCGGAAGCTTTGACTATGGCTTTGGCTTTGGCTGATAAAACAAATTCAGATATTGTTGTCGGAACAGATCCTGATTGTGATCGTTTAGGAGTTGCTGTTAGAAATAACGATGGCAAAATGATTTTATTAAACGGAAATCAGTCCATGGTTTTAATGACTTCTTTCTTATTGAAACAATGGAAAAAAGCCGGAAAAATTAATGGAAAACAATTCGTTGGTTCTACAATTGTTTCGACTCCAATGATAATGGAATTGGCAACAAGTTATGGTGTTGAATGCAAAGTTGGTTTGACTGGTTTTAAATGGATTGCTAAAATGATTAAAGATTTCCCGGAACTTCAATTTATTGGAGGTGGCGAAGAAAGCTTTGGTTTTATGGTTGGTGATGCTGTTAGAGATAAAGATGCGGTTGCTGCTACCTTATTGATTTGCGAAGTTGCTGCTCAGGCAAAAGCTGCAGGAAGCAGTGTTTATAAAGAACTTTTACAACTTTATGTTGAAAATGGTTTTTACAAAGAATATTTGGTTTCACTGACCAAAAAAGGAATGGAAGGTTTACAGGAAATTAATCAGATGATGATTGATTTACGTAAAAATCCTTTGAAAGAAATCAACGGGCAACGTGTGATTATGGTTGAAGATTACGACTCATCTATTGCATTAAATCTATTGACCGACGAAGAATCTGTAATGGATATTCCGAAATCGAATGTATTGATTTATTATACTGAAGATGGTTCTAAAATTTGTGCCAGACCAAGTGGAACTGAGCCAAAAATCAAATTCTATATCAGCGTAAATGCAGAATTAGATTCAGTTGAAAATTTTGATGCAGCCGAAAGTTTCTTAGATCAGAAAATACAAAATATCATTGCAGATATGCAATTGAAATAAAACATAATGAGTGATAAACTCTTTATAATCAAATTACAATTGTGCACACATTGTGTGCACAATTAAGTATATCTAAATATTTAGAACTCTAATTTACGTTTAGAAATAATGTAAATTAGAGTTTTTTTATTAAAAAAAAGCAAAAAAAAAGCAAAAACAAACCAATTGGATTAATTTTGTGCAGTGAAAAATCTCCAGAACAAATTAATTTTTTAATGCTTGATAATGATTACCAAATCAAAATTTCAGCTTATTAAATCCAATTACCTGAAAAAAAAATTATTGCTGGAAAAGTTGAAAAAAGCCATTGCTCTAGCAGAAAATAACATCAAAAAATAAATGAGTAATTTCAAAAAAATAGTTCCTTTTATATATCCGTATAAAAAATATGCATTCTTAAACATCTTTTTTAATGTTTTGTATGCACTTTTTAGCACCCTTTCGTTTGTTGCTTTAATACCAATGCTTCAGGTATTATTTGACCAAACAAAGGCTAGAAAAGTAAAACCAGTATATCAGGGGATTTTAAAACTCCAACAATATGGCGAGGATTATTTGAGCTATTACATCACTACCACAAAAGGTAATCATGATCCGGGCTACATTTTATCTATAATGGTAGCGATTATAATTTCAATCTTCTTATTAAAAAACTTAGCAGATTATTTAGCTATGTTTTTCATTACTTTTTTGCGAAATGGTGTTTTAAAAGATATGCGAAATGCGTTATATAAAAAAACACTGGAACTTCCTTTAGCTTTTTATTCTGAGAAAAGAAAAGGAGATGTTATTTCCCGAATTTCTGCTGATGTAAATGAGGTTCAAAACTCATTTTTAGCCATATTGGAACTTATTGTAAAAGAACCTTTAACTATCGTTTTTACTATAACAACGATGCTAATTATTAGCACCAAACTAACGCTGTTTGTTTTTATTTTTATTCCGGTATCCGGTTATATTATTTCATTAATTGGAAAACAACTGAAAAAACAATCGACTAAAGCACAGCAAGAACAAGGCGCTTTTTTATCTACCATTGAAGAAACTATTGGGGGATTGAAAGTCGTAAAAGGATATAATTCTGAAAACTACTTTAATACGGTTTTTCAAAATTCAACTGAACGTTTTTTTATATTATCAAATAGTATTGGTAATCGCCAGAATTTAGCTTCTCCTGCGAGTGAATTTATGGGAATTACCGTTATTGCTATTTTATTATGGTATGGAGGGCAAATGGTTTTGATTGACAAAACGTTGAGTGGTCCTTCATTTATTGCCTATATGGGATTAGCTTATAATATCCTGACACCTGCAAAAGCAATATCTAAAGCTTCATACGGAGTAAAAAGAGGAAATGCTGCTGCAGAACGTGTTCTTGAAATTTTAGATCAGGAAAATCCAATTGTTTCAAAACCTGATGCAATCGAAAAAACAACTTTTGATAATAGTATCGACGTTCAAAATATCAATTTCAAATATGAAGAAGCAAGTATTCTAAAAGATTTTTCTCTTCAAATTAAAAAAGGACAAACTGTTGCTTTGGTTGGACAATCTGGTAGCGGAAAAAGTACAATTGCGAATTTATTAACTCGCTTTTATGATGTAAACGAAGGAACAATTTCTATTGACGGAATTAACATCAAAAACATGAGTTTGTACTCGCTTAGAAATTTAATAGGACTGGTTACACAAGAAATCACTCTATTTAATGACACAATAAAAGCAAACGTTTCATTAGGAAAATTAGATGCTACTGACGATGAAATCATCGAAGCATTAAAAATCGCTAATGCTTATGAGTTTGTAAAAGATCTGCCAAAAGGAATTTATACTAATATTGGAGACAGTGGAAGCAAAATTTCAGGCGGACAAAAACAACGTTTATCTATTGCCAGAGCGGTATTAAAAAATCCTCCAATTATGATTTTAGACGAAGCTACATCTGCATTGGATACTGAAAGTGAAAAATTTGTTCAGATTGCTTTAGAGAATATGATGCAAAACAGAACTTCGATTATAATAGCCCACCGACTTTCTACAATTCAGAAAGCAGATGTGATCTTTGTAATGCATAAAGGAAAAATCGTTGAACAAGGAACACATGATCAATTAATTGCACATAACGGCACTTACAACAAATTGGTTACAATGCAGTCTTTCGAATCATAAAGACTAAAAATATCTCACTAACACAGATTAAGGAAATATTAAAACTATATTTAATTTCTTTAATCTGTGTTTAATTTTCTAACTTTATGTAGATTATTTAATTTTCTAAAAAATGTATCTTAATAATCCAAACATAAAACTTCCAGACGACCCCGATACTATTGTATGGAAATACCTTGACTTATCTAAATTTCTTGATTTACTGCTTTCGAAAAAATTATTCATGTCTCGCTCTGATAAATTTGAAGATCAGTATGAAGGCACCTTTAGTGAACCTACATTTGAAGAGATCAAGAAGCTTGCTATCAACAATCCGGATTTCCTGAAATATTACAAAACACAGCGCGAACAAGTTGCTATAAGCAGCTGGCATATCAATGAATATGAATCGTTTGCCATGTGGCAGATTTTCACACAAAATAGTGAAGGATTAGCGATTCAGTCAACGATTGGGAGAATGCAAAAAGCATTGAATCCTGAAAATAATTTTGATCAGTATATTGGCGAGGTCAATTACATTGATTATAAAAAAGAATACATTCCGTTTGATGATTTATTTTTTCCGTTTTTGTTTAAGCGAAAAAGCTTTCAGTATGAGCGTGAAGTCCGCATCATTACTGATACTTCAAAAAGCAGCATCAAATTAAATGACGGATTGAAAATCAATGTTGATATTAATCAATTAATTGAAAAAATATACATTCATCCAAAATCGGAGAACTGGTATAAAAAGCTCGTTATTGAATTGGTAGAACGATTGGGATTTGGTTTCGAAATCGAGAAATCAGATCTGGAAAGCGATATTTTGATTTAGATTTTTTTTTAAAGCTACTAAGGTTCTAAGATACTAAGGTTCTGAGTTTTTTGCCCCAGGTTAAAGAATTAAAAAGGATTTCTTTTTTTAGATTATTAAAAAATCAAAAGCCATTTGAAAATATAAATTTTCAAATGGCTTTTGTATGTATAAACATTTAAAACCTTAGAATCTTAGTCCCTCAGCACCTTAGAACCTCAGATAGGTTTATAATTTTTAACTTCCCATTTTTTAGAAGCTAAATCAATGTAGTTATAATGTAAAACATCGTTTTTATCGAATTGTCCATTTTGGTTAGTATCTTCAATTGTTCTAAAGTACAGACGATTTTTAGATTCGATTAAACTCCAATCTACTAATTCCTGAAGATCTGAAGAAACTTTTGTAAAATTCTCTCCACTAATATCACTCAAATACAATGTTTTAATATCACCTGTGTCAATTTTACCATCTTTATTGGTATCAGAATCTGTTAAAGTGTAGACCATGATTTTGTTCTGAGTTCGGTCTGCAACTGTCTTCAGGTAAGTCGCAGTTAAAATTAAAACTGGCTTATCAGAAAGAGGACGAATAGAATCAGAATCAACTCTTTGAAATTTCAAATTTTGCAAATAACCTGTAATTTCATACTCACCCAGGTTTGAAATAGTAAAACTCACATCATTTACACTCGACGATCCGTAACGTGCTTTTGAACCTTTTTCAAAAACTCTTAAATCTCCAACAGGATGAATTAAATAATTCGTTCCTTCCATCTGAATTGGCAAATCAGCCACTTCTATCTGGGTAGAATCTGTTTTAGTTAACACTTTTGCCTTATTTGAAGCATCATAAATTACTTTCGGCTTCTGAGCTTCATCTTTACAACTCATTACCGTTCCGATGATTACTAAGGCGATATATTTTAGATAGTTTTTCATTTATGCGATTATATTGGAATATCAAATATAGTATTTTTGATTGTATTATTTATTGTTATTGAATTTTCTCAAAATGGCATTATTACCTTACTTCTAGAACGCAAGAAACTGTTTCCTTATTGCTGAAATTCATTTTACTTTAAATCGTTTTTATAACCTCGCATTAATTTTCACATTAAAAACTCTTGAAGTCATATAATTTGGAATAGCATATTGATTTTTAGAATACACATCACGAACCCATGTATTCGTAATTGCATTTTGATTATTGAAAAGATTAAAAATCTCTAATCCAACAGATAATTCCTTAAAGCCTTTTAACCAATTTGCTTTAGCAGTTTTGGTACTGGCATCAACAAAAACTTTAGCAAAACCAACATCTGCCCTTCTGTAATCATTCAGTCTGTTTTGATATAAATACGGATCTGAATAAGCTGGCGCTCCTCCTGGTAAACCTGTATTGTAAACCAAATTCAGATACAATTTCACACTTGGAATATTTGGCATATAATCCTGAAATAACATAGCGAATTTTAAACGCTGATCTGTTGGTCTGGCAATATAACCTCTGTTTTCATAATTTTCTTCGGTTTTCAAGTAACCAAAACTAACCCAGGATTCTGTTCCCGGCACAAATTCTCCATTCAATCTAAAATCCAAACCTTGGGCGTAGGCTGTTGCATTGTTGTTTGCTATGTAGCGAATTCGGACATTGTCAATAGAATATACATTTACATCCGAAAGTGATTTATAATAGACTTCCGTAACCCATTTAAAAGGTCGATCCCACATTTTAAAATTATAATCATTGCTCAAAACGATATGAACAGATTCTTGTGCCTTCACATTCGGATTTACAACTCCATTCATATCACGAAGCTCTCTGTAAAAAGGTGGTTGATAATAAATTCCTCCTGAAACTCTAAATACCATATCCATGTCCCAATCCGGTTTTATAGCAAATTGCGCACGCGGACTAAAAACCGTCTGATTTTTACCTTCAACCGCTGCTCCGGAAACAGTCCAATTTTGAAAACGGGCACCAACATGATACCAAACCTGGCTTGAACCAATTGCTGTTTTCTGATTCCATTGTGCGTAACCTACAATTCTGTTTACCGTATTAAAATTTGTCGCACGAACATTCTGATAAGGCAAAAGTGGTCCGTTATACGGTTGATAAGGTTGATTATTTTTTGGCAAAATAACCAATGGAGGATTTAAAGAAAATCCTGAAGAATCAATAACTTCCCATTCTGCCACTCGATCACGAATGGATTCTCTGGTATATTTTAAACCAAATTCTAACTGGCTGTCATTTTTCCATTCCTTAAAACCTTTTATCTCCACGTTTGCAATTAAGGCATCCAGATCATTTCGGGCATGATTCAGCTGCGATCCAATTCCACGCGTGAAATCAATTGCATCTGGAGTTCCTTCATCTGTAACGTTTCCTAAACGATATTGCGCCAAAATATCAAAATGTTCCTGTTCTGTTGTATGAAATAATGAACCAATTAATTTTAAAGTAAAATCCGGAGCAACTTTGTAAGTTGTTTTCAGGGCACCAAAATAAGTATCATATTGATCTTTTTCCTGTCCTTCGTAATAAACATTAAGCTTCATTGGCTGGTCTATTGTTCCGAATCTGGTTTCTCGTGTTAAAGGCTGATACAAATATTTATTCTGAGAAATATTTCCTAAAAAACTCATTTGCCATTTTTTAGAAATATCATAAGTAATATTCGTTTGAATATCTGCAAATGTTGGCGTATAATTTGTTTGTGTATCCTGACTATTTACAAGTAAACTATTGTTTCGATAGCGAATTCCAGTTACTGCTGACCATTTTTTATTTTTAGACACCAAATCTACTGCTGCACTTGCGCCCAGCAAACTGGCTTCAAAAGCGGCACCAAACTGAGTTGGTTTTCGGTAGGTAATATCTAAAACTGATGATAATTTATCACCAAATTTAGCTTCAAATCCTCCAGCCGAAAAATCAACATTCTGAACCAAATCAGTATTTGTAAAACTTAATCCTTCTTGCTGGCCTGAACGAATTAAAAACGGACGATAGACTTCTACTTCATTTACATAAACTAAATTTTCATCGTAATTGCCACCACGAACTGCATATTGCGTACTCAATTCATTATTAGAATTTACACCAGGCAGCGTTTTTAGAATATTTTCGATTCCGGCATTTGCTCCGGGAATCTTTTTGATCGTCGCGACATCTATTGTAGTAATTCCCTGAACACGTTTTTTATTTTTGGAAGAAACAAACACCTCTCCCATCTGTTCTTCAGAGTTATTCATTACAGGATTAAAAACAAAAATTTCATTCGATTTTAAACTCACTGTCAGGCTCATCATTTTTAAAGAAATGTGAGTAAAGATCAGGGACACTTTCTTGTTTGAAGGTATTTCAATTTCAAAAAAACCATTTGAATCTGATTGTGCAACACTTCCTGAAGCCGTAATATTTACATCTGAAACCGGACGATTTTCCTGATCTAAAATAATACCTTTTACATGTGCATTCTGAGCAAATGAAACACAGCTGCATAGAAAAAGAAAAACAAATATTAACTTACGATGGCTCAAATGTTGTGGTTTTATTTTTGTTGACTTCTAAAAAAATGAGTTTCAAAGATAGCAGAATTACCCACATTATCAATCACTTCAATTTTTAAATCATTTGCTCCTTCAGCCAATAGAGTATCATCAAATTTGTGTGTTATTTTTCTCGTTTTGTTATCATATTCAAACAAAACCCAATTTCCATTTAAATACCCGTTATACGATTTAATTCCAGATGAACTATCGCTTATAGTAAACTGAATTGTTTTCATATCACTGATCCATTTACCCTCAATTGGTTTTGCAATTTTAATAACTGGCGCAATTGTATCGAGTACAAGACCAAATTGTCCTAAAGTTTTAGATTTGGCCGTAAACACATCATTCTTTCTTGTTGTTGCATTATAACTGCCTATTCTTCCTATATAAAGTTTGTCTCGTAATGTTTCAGGATAAGAACTGTCTTTAATTGTAATTGTAAAATTGGAATGAACCGGAACAACATCATCATGAATATAGATTTTGTTATTCTTTACATCAAAATTCAGATTGAAATCATCATAAAAAGTTCCTGCAGGAAAAAACACAGACATATTATCTTTTTCAAAATTAGAATCTTTATTGACTTTTATAAAATAGGGAGAAGTTACGGGTTCTGCTTTTACAACCGGAGTTGCAGTATCATATTCAATTGGAATTGTAATGGCGTTTAAATTTCCAAAATAATCCGAAACTTCGATACGATAGGTTGAGGCTAAATTCGGCTCGACCGGAATAATTCCATGAAGCGAATCTGTTTTTATAATGCTTAATGCAAAAGGCGTTTTCATAAAAAGCTTTTGTACACGTTGCCCAGATTTTTTATATCTGGCATAATCAATTAAAGCATTTACATATCGCATTTCATCAAACGAATAAGTATTGAACTGATAATTGTAATTTTGGTTTCCGTTGACGAAAGTCGAAACATTAAAAACACCATTTTTATTTCCTGAAACATCATCAAAATCAACCGCATTAATTCCGAAACCGATTTTTCCATTAGCTTTTACTTTACTTGCCAAATAGGTTCCGTCTTTTTGAAGCGCAACATTTAACAACAAAGGCTGTTTCGATTGGTTCACTGTAGTATTGTCCATCGGATAGACATATAAACTTGAAATCGTTGGTTTTTTAGTATCTTTTATTTTTTTATCATATCCAAAAAAGATTGGATTAATAACAAATTCGGACTTTGAATCTCTAATTTCAAAATGCAGATGCGGCCCTTCAGACGAACCAGTATTACCAGAAAGCGCAATTAACTGGCCTTTTTTAACAGGCAATTCTCCGGGTTTTAGAAACATTTCAATTTCGAACGCCTTTTCTTTATAATGTATTTTCTGAACATAATCCTGAATAGCACCTATTGTTGTTTGCAAATGCCCGTATACGGATGTATAGCCATTTGGATGTGTGATATAAATGCATTTTCCGTTTCCAAAAGTCGAAATTTTGATTCTTGATACATATCCATCTGCTACGGCATAAACATTTAAACCTTCTCTCTGATTGGTTTTTAAATCGAAACCAGCATGAAAATGATTCGGTCTCAACTCCCCAAAATTCCCCGAAAGTTGCATCGGAATATCTAATGGCGGATCAAAATAATCTTTAGGATATTGAGTCTGGGCAAAAATAAACTGGCAAAATAAAAGGGTAAGTATTGAAAATCTCATAAGGAACATTTTTGCTAAGATAAAAAAATAACAGGCGAAATCCGACGATAATTAATACAAAAATACAATTGATTGAATTTCATTTATTTGCCTATTTTTAATGCAAAAAAATCGATAAAAAATTGCATTAATAAAAAGGAATACTAACTTTGTATGATTAAGTAATGAATAGGATTTATAATGAGTGTAATTGCCGAAATAATTGATACTCTTGAATATAAAGTCGAAAAGCTTTTTGAAAAATCAAAAGGCCTGGAGAAAAACAATCAGGAATTACGATTACAATTAGCCAAAGCTGCGCAAATCATCCAGAAACAATCTGAAGAAATGGAGGCTTTGAAAAAGCAATATGACACACTTAAAATAGCCAATTCGTTGCTCGGCAGCGACAATAACAAGAGAGAGACAAAGCTTAAAATAAATTCATTAATTCGCGAAATTGATTACTGTATAGCACAACTATCAGATTAAAAGACA
This sequence comes from Flavobacterium frigidimaris, assembly GCF_002217275.1. Lineage (NCBI taxonomy): Bacteria > Pseudomonadati > Bacteroidota > Flavobacteriia > Flavobacteriales > Flavobacteriaceae > Flavobacterium > Flavobacterium frigidimaris. Next base: position 39,194 of record NZ_MUGV01000029.1, on the reverse strand, counting down.
TGGACGGAAAGCTGAGAATTAAAATATCAATTGCAGACAGAGTTTACCCGTTAACGGTTGAACCAGTTCAGGAAGAAGGACTTAGGAGTGCTTCTAAAAAAATTGATGCGATGATCAAGCAATTCGAAGAAAGTTACGCGGTTCGTGATAAACAAGATGTACTGGCTATGTGTGCCCTGCAATTTGCATCACAAGTAGAACAAAAACAAATTGATAACGCAATCGATGGCGAAGAAACCATCGAAAGAATTAAAAGATTAAATTCGCTATTAGATCAATATCTCGAAAATTAAACGTTCTTTACAGAAACTAAGATACTGCCTACATTAGTTCACAATTGGTAAACTCAACACTAACAAATTAAAGTGAGTGAATCGTCGCTACTATAGTACGTCCCGATTTTATCGGGAAAACTTGAACAGTGAGTTAGCTCAAAACTTGTCTTTACGAGTTTATTCAAGCAATTAATGTAGGCTTTTTTTATATATAAATTTAAACAAACATGGACATCATAACGATCATTATTTCAGGTATAATAGGTATTGCAGCAGGTTTTGGAATAGCTAAAATTATCGAAAAAAGTAATATTTCTAATCTCATAAAAAACGCAAAAAAAGAAGCAGCTTCCATTTTAAAAGATGCTAATTTAGAAGCAGAAAATATTAAAAAAGATAAAATCCTTCAGGCAAAAGAACGTTTTATCGAATTAAAAGCAGAACACGAACAAGTTATTTTAGCAAGGGATAAAAAAGTTGCTGAAGTAGAAAAAAGAGTGCGTGATAAAGAGTCTCAAATATCAAATGAGCTTTCTAAAGCTAAGAAAGTAAATGATGATTTTGAAGCTAAAACAGCAGAATACAATAACAAAATTGAAGTTTTAGATAAAAAACAAGCGGAAGTTGACAAATTACACAAAAGCCAATTACAACAATTAGAAGTAATTTCAGGACTTTCTGCCGAAGAAGCAAAAGAACAATTAGTCGAAGGTTTAAAAGCCGAAGCTAAAAGCAAAGCTATGTCTCATATTCAGGATACAATTGAAGAGGCCAAACTTACAGCGCAACAAGAAGCTAAAAAGATTATCATCAACACTATCCAAAGAGTTGGTACAGAAGAAGCAGTAGAGAATTGTGTTTCTGTATTTAACATTGAATCTGATGATGTAAAAGGTAGAATTATTGGTCGTGAAGGGCGTAACATTAGAGCTCTTGAGGCTGCAACCGGAGTTGAAATCATTGTTGATGATACACCAGAAGCTATTATTCTTTCTTGTTTTGATCCTGTACGTAGAGAAATTGCACGTTTGTCATTGCACAAATTAGTAACTGACGGACGTATCCACCCGGCAAGAATTGAAGAAGTTGTTGCTAAAACAGCAAAACAAATTGATGATGAAATTATCGAAGTAGGTAAACGTACTGTAATCGACTTAGGAATTCACGGATTACACCCTGAATTAATTAAAGTTGTGGGTAGAATGAAATACCGTTCTTCTTACGGACAAAACTTATTACAACACTCAAGAGAAGTTTCTAAACTTTGTGGTATCATGGCTGCCGAATTAGGCTTAAATGTAAAACTAGCAAAAAGAGCCGGTTTACTTCATGATATTGGTAAAGTGCCAGATACTGAAAGTGATTTACCACACGCTTTATTAGGGATGCAATGGGCAGAGAAATATGGCGAAAAAGAAGAAGTTTGTAACGCGATTGGAGCTCACCACGATGAGATCGAAATGAAATCATTGTTATCTCCGATTATTCAGGTTTGTGATGCTATTTCAGGAGCAAGACCAGGCGCGAGACGTCAGGTTTTAGATTCTTACATCCAACGTTTGAAAGATCTTGAAGAAGTAGCTTACGGATTTACAGGTGTAAAAAATGCATATGCAATTCAGGCTGGTAGAGAACTTCGTGTAATTGTAGAAAGCGAAAAAGTTTCTGATGATAATGCAGCAAACTTATCTTTCGAAATTTCACAAAAAATCCAAACTGAAATGACTTATCCTGGTCAGGTTAAAGTAACAGTAATTAGAGAAACCAGAGCAGTAAATATTGCGAAGTAATCTCTTTCTTTATACAAAACAACAAAGGCTATCCAAAAAAGATAGCCTTTGTTGTTTTTATAGGTTTTGATATCAATATAATTCTGAAAAATTTACGGTGTTTTATCTAAAATCTTGGTCTATGTTTAGTTCAAATGGCATCTACAGCCAGAAATCCTAACATAACAGAAAAGGCATTACAAATCACTGAATATAATTTTAAAACTTGTTCCCACTCCTACCTGGCTTTCAACAGTAATACTACCTTTCATCGCTTCTATTTGATTTCTGGTAATATAGAGCCCAATTCCGCGTGCTTCTTCATGTTTATGAAAGGTTTTGTACATCCCGAATAAAAGGTCGCCATGGATAGCTAAATCGATACCCAAACCATTATCTGTAATTTTTAATGATTTCTGACCTTCCTGCTCAATAGCAAAATCAAAAACAACAATTGGATCCCGATCAGGATGCGCATATTTTATAGCATTCGTTGTAAAATTCAACAAAACACTTTCAAGATAAGCAGGGTTAAAATTAATCGTTAAATAATTCGGTACATTATTTATAATCGTGACGTTCTTTTGCTTGTCAAATCCTTTTATCGTTGTAATCGTTTTGTCAATATACTCGCAAAGTTTTAAAGGAACAACAGCAATATTAAGATTACTTTGTGTTTTAACGATTTGTGTCAAATTCGAGATAGTATCGTTCAAATCATTCGAAACTGTCCGCAAGTGCACTAACATTTCACTGACGGTTTGCTTATCAACATCGGCATCAATAAAATCTAAGATTGACTTAATATTTCCTGCCTGCGTATTTAAATTATGTGAAACTATATGCGAAAAATTCAACAAGCGACTGTTCTGGTCACTATATAATTTCATTGTTTTTATAATTTCTAATTCTTTTTCCTTCTGTAAAGAAACATCTGTATGCGTTCCTAAAACACGCAATGGTTTTCCATTTTCATCGCGCTTAATTACTTTTCCGCGATCGAGAATCCATTTGTAATTACCGCTTGAAGTCATTACACGATGGTAATTTTCGTAATAAGGTATTTTATTATCAAAATGTTCCTGAATATCAGAATAATACTTAGGCAGATCATCCGGATGAACAATTTTATCCCAACGCTCAGGGTCGTCAAATATATCTGTTGAATCTAATTCCAGAATTTTAAGGGACAATGACGAATAAAAAACACTATTGGTAACCATGTCCCAATCCCAAACCCCAACAGTCGAAGCATCAAGAGCAAACTGAAATCGCTCTTCAGAGATACGCAACTTTTCTTCTTTATCTTTTAGCTCGGTAATATCAGAAACGTGTCCAAAAAAGCTAATACTATCACCAGAAGATTTTTCCGTTTTAGAAGAGATTTTAAACCAACGCAAACCTTTTTTTGGTAAAACAGCCCTGAATTCAATTTCCCACGGCTTCACTTCTCTTCGTGCTTTAACTAAGGATTGAAAAAAAAGTTCTCTGTCACAAGGAAAAATTCTGTCGTATACAATAAACTTGATGTCATTTGTAAACGCTGTAGCAGAAATTTCAAAAATATCATGAGCCGATTTACTAACAAGTGGAAAAGTGTAATTATTGTCTTTGTCTATTACAAACTGAAAAAGCAAATCAGGCATTTCGGCCAATAATTTTTTATAAAAATTATTAACTTCCAGGCAATCATCATTTCCATATAAATCAAAAACCATATTGTACTTTTATTTAAATTGAATGACAAAAATCATCTTTAAACCAATAAAAACGCAGTTCGTCGATTTTATCTGCATTTAGTAGAATTAATCATACAATATATTAATTTTTAAGATAAAAACAGAATCTCTTCAAAAAAATCTATTTCCTTGGATGAAAAGAATGCATAACTTCTTTTAAAAAACTTCTGTCCAAATGCACATAAATTTCAGTAGTTGTAATCGATTCATGACCAAGCATTAGCTGGATCGATCGTAGATCGGCTCCATTTTCCAGCAGATGTGTTGCGAAAGAATGACGAAGTGTATGTGGGCTAATATTTTTTTTAAGATCGATTTTTACTGCCAAATCTTTTATAATAGTAAAAATCATAGCTCGCGTTAATTGGTTTCCTCTTCTATTCAAAAACAAGGTATCTTCACAGCCTTTTTTAATAATCAAATTTCCCCTAATTTCATTCTGATAAATCTGGATATATTTCTGAGTCAATTTCCCAATTGGCACAAAACGTTCTTTATTTCCTTTACCCGTAATTTTTATAAAACCTTCGTCAAAAAACAAATCAGAAATTTTGAGAGAAACGAGTTCGGAAACGCGGAGCCCGCAACCGTATAAAGTTTCCAGCATAGCTCTATTTCGTTCGCCTTCATTTGAACTTAAATCAATCGCAGCTATAAGCGCGTCAATTTCCTGGACCGCTAAAGTATCAGGCAATTTTCGACCTGTTTTTGGAGTTTCGATTAACTCTAAAGGATTATCACTTCTATAATCTTCAAAAACTAAATAATTAAAAAAGCTTTTTAATCCAGAAATAATACGTGCCTGCGAACGCGGATTTAATTCCTTAGAAACCTGATATATAAATTGCTGAATTGTTTCATCCGTAATTTTTAATGGTGAAATTTCCATTTTATTTACGTCCAAAAAAAGGCAAAGTCTTTCAATATCGAAACCATAATTTTCGATGGTATTTTTAGACAAACCTCTTTCGATTCGCAAATACGATTGATAATCTTTTATATAGCTGTTCCAATTCATATCTACAAAGTAAGTGATTTTTAAGCATAAAAAAGAGGCTGTCTCACAACTCGTGAAACAACCTCTTAACCGTTATCGATTTTTAATAAATTTAAAACTTATAGTTAAATCCGAGGTTTAGCGACGAAATAGTTGCGTTACTAGCAATCCCCTTGTAAGAAACAAACAATTCGATTTTATTATTTTGATAACCAAATTTTGGCTGATACAAAAACCCTCCATCTGCATCTCCATCAGTATTAATAGCATATCCTAAATCTGCACCAACAAATAAATTATCTGTAACTGAATATTGAGCAGTTCCTGCAACAGGAACAAAATCCTGATTACTGGTAGTCATCTCATAGGCGAAATTTCCATTATAGCCGGTGTATGTTTTACCAGTATAAATAATATAACCTGTGGTTACTCCCGCAGTAAATCGATCTGCTACATTCCAGAGATATGCAACATCTGCACCTAAATTCACGGAGAAAACATCTGCAGAATTTCCTACTGGCAAACCACCATTTACTCCAACTTTAAAATGTCCATCCTGAGCATTTGCAAATCCAAATAGCATAACTGCAATCGCAGATAAAATAATCTTTTTCATATTTTTATATAATAATGTGACCGGATATAATCATTGTTAAATTGATACAAAAAAAACTTCCTTTTTTGGAAAGGTTTTTAAAATATTTATAGAGAAATTTTAGAATTTATACCCCAAAGTCAATGCCAAAACACTGTTTTTTGGACTATCAAAATATTCATCTGCATTATTAACTTCATAATCGAGAATATTAGACAGACCAACTGTGTAGCGAAGATTCACAGAAACATTTTCTGTGAAATTATAACCAGCTCCAAAATTGAATCCAGTGTCTACCGATTTAAAATCGTCTTTCGCATCATGACCTTCTTGTTTAGCAGATACTAAAAACCCTAATTGTGGACCACCTTCAACGGTAAATTGTTTTGTAATATAAAATTTAGCTAAAACTGGAACATTTATATAATTTAATTTCTCATCATAATCTCCAAAAGAAGTATCCAGTCTAGCACCTTGCGTAGAAAACAAAATTTCTGGTTGAATAGCTAATCTTTCAATAATTTTGATCTCAGCGAAACCACCAACCTGAAAACCTACTAGAGAATTAGCATCCCAGTAATCACCTCCGGCATATGTAGTTATGTTTAGACCTCCTTTTATTCCAAATCTTGTTTGTTGAGCATTTGTAAATCCAAACGCCATTACTGCAATCGCAACTAAAAAAATTCTTTTCATTTTTATTCGTTTTGGGTTAAATTAATAAGTCAAATATAAAAAAACACTTATTAAAAAAGAACTTGTATTTTAATAAATAAAACTGTAATTAGAGCCAAAATCTTATAAATTCAAAAAAAACCTCAGGTATAATCGGCTCTGAAAGCGCAAAAAAGTTGCTTTTTTGATCTAATTTTTTTCGTAATCTTAAAAGACAAATAATAGAAATTACTTACTAAATTTTTGATTTTAACAAAACGAATTGAAATCAAATTCTTATTAAAGTAAAAAATTTCAGAATTAAATCTAACCAGAATAACACTCTAAAATTGAGAACATTAAAGGACTTTCTTAGCAAAACATGAGAAAAATATTAATTATTTAATGTAAAATACAAAACAATAAAATCATAATTCTGTAGTTTTGGTCTATATATAACATTTAAAAAATACCAATTTTTAAAAACATTTTTATGAAAAAAATACTTTTAGCAGCTGTACTGTTCATAGCAACATCAGCTACAATACAAGCCCAATTATTAAAACTTGGAGTAAAGGCGGGGGTTAACTTCGCAAGCCAGCCCGGTGATTCATCACTAAATGGTGTAGCATTTGATAAAGATGGAATTACCAGCTATCACGTTGGTGTGGTTGCAGAAGTAAAATTATTAGAAAAATTCGCTATTCAACCAGAGCTTTTATACTCTACTCAGGGAGCAACTTATAAATTTGCCGATGCTCAGGAAGACTTTAAAAATGAATTAGCTTATTTATCAATTCCTGTAATGGCAAAGATCTATATGACAAAATCACTAAGCTTAGAGGTTGGACCACAAGCTTCATTTTTATTAAGTCAAAAAAATGACGTAAGATTTGACGATGCCAATACATTTGATTTTGCTCTTAATGCAGGGTTGGGATTAAAACTTACGGAAAGTATTTTTCTTCAGGGGCGTTATAGTCTAGGATTAACAGACGCTTCTCCTAATGCCGATGTTAGAAACTCAGTAGTTCAAATTTCTGCAGGATTCATGTTCTAAAAAGAATATCACATAGTTTTATAAAAACCGTTCTATTAATTGGAACGGTTTTTTTATTTTTACATACTTGTGAAATGTATTCTGTGAAACGTAAAATGGAATTACTCACACTAATAAAATTTAAATTACTTATGAAAATTTGCATTATCAACGGACCTAATTTGAATCTTTTAGGAAAAAGAGAACCGGAAGTTTACGGAAGCCAAACTTTTGAAGATTATTTTGAAACGTTGCAACAGAAATTCCAAAACGTTGAACTTTCTTATTATCAAAGTAATATTGAAGGTGAATTGATTGGAAAAATTCAGGAAGTTGGTTTTTCTTTTGATGGAATCATTTTGAATGCCGGAGCTTACACACATACTTCAATAGGTTTGGGCGATGCTATGAAAGCAGTTACAACTCCGGTAATTGAAGTTCATATTTCGAATACTTACGCACGCGAAAGCTTCAGACATCAATCGTATTTATCTGGAAATGCGAAAGGTGTAATTTTAGGTTTCGGATTAAAAAGCTACGAATTGGCAATTCAATCTTTTTTATAATTCGTTATTTAACAAATTATTAATAGCCTCGTTTTTAACTTATTCTATTTTTGTGAGAGAAAAAACTTTCATGAGAAACTATACTTTATTTGCCTTTTTATTTTTTTCGATTTCTAACTTTGCTCAAATCAAAGGAACTATAACAGATGAAAAAGGAAACCCCTTGCCTTTTGTTTCCGTTCTTGAAGACAATACTTATACTAGCACAACTTCAAACGAACAGGGAAAATACCAACTGAATGTAAAAGAAGTTGGTAAAAACAAAATTACATTTCAGTATTTAGGCTTTAAAACTCAAAAAATAGCCGTTTCATCAGAATCCAAAACAATTACAATGGACGTAAAAATGCTGGAAGAAAGTTTTACTTTAAATGAGGTTATCATCGACCCAAAAAACAATCCAGCAAATGCTATCATAAAAAGTGCAATTGCAAACAAAAAAGAAAATTCAGAAAAAACTTCTCGCTATACTGCCGACTTTTATTCAAAAGGAATGTTTAAAGTTAAAGATCTTCCCAAAAAAATCCTTGGACAAAAAGTAGATCTTGGCGAAGATATGTCCTCCAATTTAGATTCGACCGGAACGGGAATTTTATATCTATCAGAGACGATTTCGAAAATTTCTTTTGAAAAACCGAATAAATTAAAAGAGAAAATCATTGCTTCTAAAATCTCCGGAAACAATAAAGGATACAGCTATAACACGGCTTCTTTATCAACTTATGATTTTTACGACAATACTTTAGACTTTGACATTAAACTTATCTCTCCTATTGCAGATAATGCGTTCAGTTACTACAAATACAAATTAGAAGGAACTTTTTTTGACGATAACAATCAGCAAATCAACAAAATTAAAGTAACACCAAAACGCGACAAAGAACCCGTTTTTGAAGGTTACATTTATATTGTCGATGATAGTTTTGCGATTTACGCTATAGATTTAGACATTAAAGGTTACCGAATGAAAAATGAATTTACTGAAATTATGACTTTAAAACAAAGTTTCAGTTATAATTCTAAAAATAAAATCTGGTCCAAAAATGCGCAGACACTTTCATTTAATGCGGGAATTTTTGGAATTAAATTCTCAGGGAAATTCAATTATGTTTATTCGAATTATGAGTTTCCGGATTCATTTGAAAAGAAAACTTTTGGAAATGAAATTGTTGCTTTTGAAGCGAACGCCAATAAAAAAGATGATGCTTTTTGGAATGAAATCCGCCCAATCCCTTTAACCATTGAAGAAAGTACCGATTACACCAAAAAAGACAGTTTACTAACGATCAGAAAATCGAGAAAATATACTGATTCTGTTGATGCCAAAAACAATAAATTTAAAGTTTGGGATATTCTAATGGGTTATGATTATAAAAACACTTTCAGGAAGTATTCTTTTGCATATAAAGGTTTATTAAACATAACTTCATTAAGCTTTAATACTGTTCAGGGATTTAATTTCGATTCTGGTTTTTCCTTTAGAAAATGGGATGAAGAGAAAGGGAAAAATACTTCTATAAGCACCACTTTTAACTATGGCTTTTCGGACGAACGTTTTCGCATTACCGGAGATTTTAGCCATCGATTCAATACTATTAATTATGCCACAATTTGGGCTTCAGGAGGAACAAAAACAGCTCAATTTAATGGCGCTGAACCTATAACTAAACTTGTCAATTCTATTAGTTCTTTATTCTTTAAGGACAATTATATGAAATTGTACAATTTAGAATTTGCCCAAATCAACTATGCCCAGGATGTTGCAAACGGGATTAATTTGAATGCTAAAGTGGCGTACGAGCAAAGAAAACCACTTTTTAATACAACCGATTATTCTTTCTTTAAAAAAGATGATATCTATTCCTCAAATAATCCATTGGCTCCAGACGATTTTACAACTCCAGCTTTTAATCAGCACCACTTATTTAAAACTGCTTTGACTGCAAGAATAAATTTCGGAAATAAATACATTTCCAGACCAGATGGAAGATATAATATTAAAGATGAGAAATATCCAACTATCTTTTTAATTTTTGAAAAAGCATTTGCTGCAAGTGAGAAAAAATATGAATTTGAAAGAGTTGGCGCTGCTGTTCAATACGATTTATCCCTGGGAAATAAAGGACTTTTAGGTATGAATTTCAAAGCTGGAAAATTCTTCAATGCCGAAAATATTTCGTTCATAGACTACAGACATTTTAATGGAAATCAAACACACATTGGAACGAGCGACCGTTATTTGAATGTTTTCAACATGATGCCTTATTATACAAACAGCACCAACGACAGTTATCTTGAAATACATTCAGAATATAATGACACTGGTTTTATCATGAATAAAATTCCATTATTGAATCTTTTAAAGTCAACAATGAACGTCGGATTTCATTCACTGGCAATTCCGGATCGAAAACCTTATTCGGAGTTCACGGTTGGTTTAGACAATTTAGGTTTTGGAAAATTTAAGTTGTTTAGAGTTGATTATGTGCACTCTTATCAAGGGGGAGTTCAACAAAACGGGGTTGTTTTTGGGTTGAAGATTTTGAATGTTTTAGAATAAGGTTCTGAGGTTCTAAGTGGAATTACTGAGCGGTGCATCCCGAAGCGTGAGGATCCTCAAAATAAAAATTATAAAGAATCCGTTTACTCTTTTAGAAAAAGAATAAACGGATTTTTTTTTTTCATTTCAAAGAAAACCTTAGCAACTTAGAACCTTAGTATCTTAGAATCTTTTCATCAGTGATAATCATCCGGCTCAATATGAATCAGTACATTACCCAATTGAGGTATTTTTTCTTTTAAAGCATCCTGCAATTTGTGTGATAATTCATGCCCTTCTTTTACTGAAATTTGGGCTGAAACTATAGCATGTAAATCAACATGATATTTCATTCCGGCTTTACGGATAAAACATTTTTCGGTTCCTAAAATACCTTCAACAGTTAAAGCTGCGATACGGATTTCTTCAACCAAATCATCATTTAGATTTTCGTCCATGATTTCGCCAAGCGCAGGTCTGAAAATTTTATAACTATTATATAAGATAAAAAAAGCAGCAAAAAGTGCGGCCCAATCATCTGCTGATTCATAACCTTTCCCCATAATCAGTGCAATCGAAATCCCAATAAAGGCAGCTACAGAAGTAATTGCATCACTTCGATGGTGCCACGCATCGGCAGCAAGAGAAGAGCTATTGGTTTCTTTACTTCGTTTCATTACTAAACGGAAAGAGTATTCTTTCCAGATAATAATTGCTCCTAAAACATATAATGTCCAGGACTTAGGTAAATCGTGCGAAGTTTGAATATTAGAAATGCTTTCGTATCCAATAATAGTTGCCGAAGTAATTAAAAAACCAACGACCAAAAAGGTAATTAATGGTTCTGCCCGCCCGTGCCCATAAGGATGATTTTCATCTGGTGGTTTGTTAGAATACTTAATTCCAAATAAAACCAAAAAAGACGAAAATATATCCGCAGTTGATTCTATTGCATCTGCAATTAAGGCATAAGAATTGCCAAAAAAACCTGCCAAACCTTTTACCAAGGCCAAGCAGGTGTTTCCAACTATACTAAATATAGTAGCTTTTACAGCTTTTTGTTCATCTGTCATTTAGACTATTTTTTTTTAGCCACGAATTCACGAATTAAACAAAATCTTAATTTTTAGAATTCAATTGCACTAATTTTTAAATAAAATTAGTGCAATAAAACACAATCTTAATATTAATTTAATTCGTGAATTTGTGGCTAACTTTTTCTATTCTCTCACGATTTTAGCTCCAATTGCTCTTAAACGCTCGTCGATACGCTCGTATCCACGATCAATTTGTTCGATATTTTGAATTGTACTTGTTCCTTTTGCTGAAAGAGCCGCAATTAATAATGAGATTCCCGCACGAATATCCGGAGATGACATTGTTGTTGCTTTTAGTTGAGATTCAAAATTATGTCCCATAACGACCGCTCTATGCGGATCGCATAACATAATTTTTGCTCCCATATCGATTAATTTATCTACGAAAAACAAACGGCTTTCGAACATTTTTTGATGAATCAAAACATCACCTTTTGCTTGTGTAGCAACAACCAATACGATACTTAATAAGTCAGGCGTAAATCCTGGCCATGGTGCATCGGCAATTGTTAAAATAGAACCATCAATATCCGTTTTTACCTCATACCCATCTTTGTGAGCCGGAATGTAAATATCGTCGTTACGTTTCTCGATTGTAATTCCTAATTTTCTGAATGTATTTGGAATCAAACCTAAGTTTTCCCAGCTTACATTTTTGATCGTGATTTCGCTTTTTGTCATAGCCGCAAGACCAATCCAGGAACCGATCTCGATCATGTCCGGAAGAATTCTGTGCTCACAACCTCCAAGGCTTTCAACACCTTCGATAGTCAATAAATTTGAACCAACTCCGGTGATCTTAGCTCCCATCGAGTTCAACATTTTGCATAACTGTTGCAAGTAAGGCTCACATGCAGCGTTGTAAACTGTCGTTTGTCCTTTTGCTAAAACAGCAGCCATAACAATATTTGCAGTTCCGGTTACAGAAGCTTCATCAAGTAGCATATCTGTTCCTTTTAATCCTTCTGCCGGAGATTCTACACCATAAAAGTGATCTTCTCTATTATATCTGAATTTTGCTCCAAGGTTAATAAAACCTTCAAAGTGTGTATCTAATCTACGACGACCAATTTTATCTCCACCCGGTTTTGGAATATATCCTTTTCCGAAACGAGCCAAAAGCGGCCCAACAATCATAATAGAACCACGAAGTGCTCCGCCTTCTTTTTTGAAAGCTTCCGTTTCTAAATATCCAACATTAACCTCATCGGCCTGAAACGTAATCGAACCCGGTCCATTGCGTTGAATTTTAACTCCTAAATTACCCAACAAAGTGATTAATTTATTAATGTCAATAATATCGGGAATATTATTAATTGTTACTTTATCCCCCGTTAGAAGCACAGCGCATAAAATTTGTAACGCCTCATTCTTTGCTCCTTGCGGAGTGATTTCTCCTTTTAAAGGAATTCCTCCTTCGATTTTAAATACTCCCATATTTCTTTTTTAGGTTCTGAGGTTCTAAGGTTCTGAGGTTCTGAGCTAAAAATCTTAGTAGCTTAGCATCTTAGTATCTTAGCACCTTTTTTATTTCTGATTATTGTTTTTCTGAAAAGGTTTTGGCTTTCCCGGGCCTTTATTGTTTTTGTTACTTTGAATTTTTGGCTGACCCGGCGGCGTAATTTTATTTGACATACGTTTGTTCGTACGCAATAAATCAGTTGTATTTAAAAGCTCTTCTGTACTTTGCAACAAATTGATTTTCCCTCCGGACAATTCAAATAAATGCTCAAAAATCACGTCATCTTTTACTGTGTCTTTATTCCAGCTTAAGTATGATTTTTTCATGTGATTGGCGATTACTAACACCAATGCATTTTTCATTTCACCTTCTTCCCATTTATTGGCAACATCAATCATATATTTGATGTTGTTACCATAAAATCTGTATTTTGGAAAGTTTTGCGGATACTGTAAAACATCTGGTTTTAGCTGCAATACATCTCTCGACGGAATTGGATATGGCGATTCTACATCTAATTTAAAATCAGACATGATAAAAAGCTGATCCCATAATTTATGTTGAAAATCGGGTACATCGCGCAAATGCGGATTCAGACTTCCCATTACCTGAATGATGTATTTCGCGGCTTTGTTGCGCGTTTCAGCATCTTCAATAATAGTAGCCTGATCAATCAGTTTTTGCAAATGACGACCATATTCGGGAATAAGTAAACGTTGTCTTTCAGAATTGTATTCTAAGTTAAAAACAACATCATTTGCGACTTCTTTTTTATATTTTTCGACCATAAGTTATAATGAAACTATACCTTCTATTGTAGATACTTCTTTGTATTTACCAATCACTTCATCAGAGCTGCTCATCGTTACATCAACAGAAACACTGGTAAATTTACCGGTTTTAGATTTTGTTGTTTTGATAACCGCGCCCATATTGTCAAAAGCTTTTTCAACTCGCTCAACGTTATCACCCACTGAAGGCATTATAAATTTATACAAATATTCTGCTGGCCAAGTATTTGAATTATCTAACTCAACCTTTAATCTTTCGTAAAATTCGGCGGTTTCTTTTTCTTTATCGTTTTCCATTCGTAATTAAAAATAAACGCAAATATACGGTTTTGATTTCAGATTTTTTAGATTTTTTCTTTTAGAAAAAAGGTTCAAAGTTACAAAGGTTCAAAGGTGCAGAGAAAAAAGCTTTATGACAATATTTCTTTGTAAAATTCCTCTTATATTTGAAAAACTTTGCCATAAAAATCTCTCGCAAAGTCGCAGAATCGCAAAGTTTTATTTTAAGTCTTCTTTGCGGTTTTATTACTTTTCGAGATTAAAAATAAATCCTATGAAAAAATATATCTTTTTACTTTTAACAATTCTCACATTTAACAATATTCAGGCTCAGCAAATCAAAACAATGACTTATTTCCAAAATGACACCATCAAACTGGATTTAGATCTGTATTTGCCTGAAAAAAAATCGAATGAAAAAATTCCGTTAGTGATTTTTGCTTTTGGTGGAGGATTTTCTGGCGGAGAACGTACAAGCGAGAAAGAGTTTGGAATGTTTATGGCGAAAAACGGTTATGCGGTGGCCAGCATTTCGTACAGTTTATATATGAAAGGAAAAGATTTTGGCTGTAAAGGAACTTTGACCGAAAAAATAAAAGCCATCCAAATTGGCGTGAGCGATATGTGGCAGGCGACTTCATTTTTAATTGCAAATGCAAATAAGTATAATCTTGATGCTTCAAAAATATTTATTTCCGGAATTAGTGCCGGTGCCGAAATTGGTTTCCACGCTTCCTTTTGGGATTATAAACTAATGAATCTCTATAAAAGCAATTTACCTGAAGACTTTAAATACGCAGGTTTCATTGGAGGCTCTGGAGCGATACAGGATATCAATTTAATTACAAAAGAAAAAGCAATGCCGATGTTATTGGCGCATGGAAATAATGACGACACGGTTCCGTATGCTGCAGGTTCGCATCGCTCCTGCCCGACAAACGCTTCGGGTTGGTTAATTCTCTTTGGATCATATGCGGTTTACAATCATATGATTGATTTGCATAAGGATATTGAACTGATTACATTTTGTGGCGGAGGACATGAATTCTCTGGCTATCTTTTTCATGACGGAAAACAATATGCTCTGGATTTTGTGAATGATGTTTTGAAAGGGAAGAAATTTGAATCGCATTTGATTGTTCCTTCTAAGAAGAAAGGTGTTGATTCTGGGAAATACTTGTTTTGTGAATGATTTGAAATAATTCGACGAAAACCAAGAGAAATTAAATCATAAATTCGCAAAAAAAAACGATTAACTCTTCAACATCAGAAAGCTCCCGCCGGGATTAAATTCCTTTGACCTAAACTGGACTAAAGTCCAGCCCTACAATATTTTTTGAATCTACGATTCTTCCTTGTTTTAGTTCCGGAGGAACATTTTATTTTGTAGAGCTGGACTTTAGTCCAGTATGATAGTATTTATTGAACCGTAATTTATCATCCCGGAATTCACCATTTTCACGTTTGATATTTAAAAGCTCCAACGGAGCGATATGTCAATTTCAAACATGCCACCTCGATGTGGTTTTATCAAACAACCCTATAATTTTTTCTATAAATATAACGTCCCGCCGGGACTAAATTCCTTTGAATTAAACTGGACTATAGTCCAGCCCTACAATATTCTTAGAGCCCATTGCTCTTTTTTGTTTCGTTCCGGAGGAACATTTTATTTTGTAGAGCTGGACTTTAGTCCAGTATCATAGTATTTATTGAACCGTAATTTATCATTCCGGAATTCACCATTTTCACGTTTGATATTTAAAAGCTCCAGCGGAGCGATATGTCAATTTCAAACATGCCACCACGATGGGGCTTTATGAAATAACCAATATTTTTTCTATAAATATAACGTCCCGCCGGGACTAAATTCCTTTGAATTAAACTGGACTAAAGTCCAGCCCTACAATATTCTTAGAGCCCATGGCTCTTTTTTGTTTCGTTCCGGAGGAACATTTTATTTTGTAGAGCTGGACTTTAGTCCAGTATAATAGTATTTATTGAACCGTAATTTATCATCCCGGAATTCACCATTTTCACGTTAGATATTTAAAAGCTCCAACGGAGCGATATGTCAATTTCAAACATGCCACCACGATGTGGTTTTATCAAACAACCCTATAATTTTTTCTATAAATATAACGTCCCGCCGGGACTAAATCCTTTGAACTAAACTGGACTAAAGTCCAGCCCTACAATATTCTTAGAGCCCACGGCTCTTTTTTGTTTCGTTCCGGAGGAACATTTTATTTTGTAGAGCTGGACTTTAGTCCAGTATAATAGTATTTATTGAACCGTAATTTATCATCCCGGAATTCACCATTTTCACGTTTGATATTTAAAAGCTCCGACGGAGCGATATGTCAATTTGAAAAATGTCACCCTGATGGGGCTTTATGAAATAACCAATATTTTTTCTATAAATATAACGTCCCGCCGGGACTAATTTCCTTTGAACTAAACTGGACTAAAGTCCAGCCCTACAATATTCTTAGAGCCCATGGCTCTTTTTTGTTTCGTTCCGGAGGAACAATTTATTTTGTAGAGCTGGACTTTAGTCCAGTCTAATAAAATTTCAGATTATTTCGTTGTTCAATTCTAGCCTCTTAAATACACACAATATTGTAAATAATTCCAAAAACAAAACCATGTTTCCTAGCTAGCCCTGATTGAGGCGGTATCCTTTTATGGCGGGGTTCGCCATAAAAGATATAGCCGAAAGCAGGAACCCATACCTCCAAAATTGCGAAATCATTCGCTTCAGACAAAAAAATCTTTTTAAATACCAATAAGTTTAGGTAAATTTGCGCTTTATTTTAAGAAAGTGCAAAAAGAAATCATAGTTCTAATTGGTGGCCCGGGAACGGGAAAGTCTACTCTGATCAACGAATTAGTAGCTCGTGGCTACTGCTGTTACCCTGAAATTTCAAGACAAGTTACGCTCGAAGCGCAACAACGCGGGATCGAACAATTGTTCCTGGAACAGCCTTTGTTGTTTAGCGAGATGTTATTGGAAGGCAGAATTAAACAATTCGAAAACGCCCTTGAAGAACCTGAAAATGTAGTTTTTATAGATCGCGGAATTCCGGATGTTGTAGCTTATATGGATTACATTGGCGATGAATATCCTGAACATTTTACCAAAGCCTGCGAAGATTTTAAATATTCCAAAACATTTATTTTACCGCCTTGGGAGGAAATTTACGAAAGCGACACTGAGCGTTACGAAAATTTCGAACAGGCACTAACAATCCAAAAGCACCTGGTTGAAACCTATAAGAAATACGGTTACGACTTAATTGAAGTGCCTAAAGATACGGTGGAGAACAGAATTCTTTATATCTTAGATAAAATTTAGGCATTTGGTTAAAGTTGCAAAACTAGAAACTGATTTCTAAATTTTTTAACTTTAAAACAAGACCAATGCCAGAAGCGCAAGAAATTCTTTTAAAATACTGGAAACACGACAGTTTTAGACCGTTACAAAAGGAGATTATTGACTCGGTTTTGGACGGTCAGGACACTTTCGCCCTTTTACCTACGGGAGGAGGAAAATCGATTTGTTTTCAGGTTCCTGCAATGATGCAGGAAGGAATTTGTTTGGTTGTTTCGCCTTTGATTGCCTTAATGAAAGATCAGGTGGCGAATTTACAAAAACGAGATATTAAAGCAATTGCACTTACCGGCGGCATTCACACCGAAGAAATTATTGATCTTCTTGATAATTGCCAATACGGAAATTTTAAATTTCTATACCTTTCTCCAGAACGTTTACAATCTGACTGGATCCTGGAACGAATTAAAAATCTTCCTATCAATTTGATTGCTATTGACGAAGCGCATTGTGTTTCACAATGGGGACATGATTTTCGTCCCGCCTATTTGAAGATTTCAGAACTTAAAAAATACTTTCCGAAGATTCCGTTTTTGGCTTTGACTGCGACAGCTACTCCAAGAGTTATTGAAGATATCAAAACCGAATTAGGTTTGAAAGAACCAGTACTTTTTCAGCAATCATTCGAAAGAAAAAATATTGCGTACATGGTTTTCGAAATTGAAGACAAATTGTATCGCACGGAACAAATTTTAAAGAAGAATCCACAACCTTCTATTATATATGTACGAAATAGAAAATCGTGTTTGAATATGTCTACGCAATTACAATCTTTAGGATTTAAAGCAACCTATTATCACGGCGGCCTTTCGTCTAAAGAAAAAGACAAAAACATGCAATTGTGGATGTCGGAACAAGCGCAGGTTATTGTAGCCACCAATGCGTTTGGAATGGGAATCGACAAAGACAACGTAAAAACGGTTATTCATACGCAATTACCTGAAAATCTGGAAAATTATTATCAGGAATCCGGAAGAGCGGGACGAAATGGCGAAAAAGCTTTTTCGGTTTTGCTATTTAATAATTCAGATGCCAAGCAGACAGAACAGCAATTCTTAAGCGTTTTGCCCGATAAAAAGTTTTTAAAAACCATGTATGTAAAGCTTTGCAATTATTTTCAAATCGCATATGGTGAAGGCTTAGACGATTCTTTTTCTTTTAAACTGAATCATTTTTGTCATAAGTACGATTTCCCTACTCTAAAAACATATAATGCTCTACAATTTCTGAATCAACAGGGAATTATCACAATGTCTCAGGAATTCTCGGAAAAGATTACGATGCAATTTCTGATTGAATCCAAAGAAGTAATTCGGTATATGAGTTTAAACCCAAATGACGAAGAAATAATTCTGGCAATTTTAAGAACTTATCCTGGAGTATACGAAATGAAGACGCCTTTTAATCTTTCTTTGATTGCTAAAAAATCACATCATACAGAAGAACAAGTGTCGGCTGTTTTAGAAAAACTGAAAGAAAAGGAAATCATCGAATACAAATCCAAAAATAATGACGCGACTATATTATTTAATGAAGTACGTGAAGATGATCTTACTATAAATCGCGTTTCGAAATACTTAGAGAGACAGAATAAGTTAAAAGAAGAACAACTTATGTCTGTACTATATTATATAAAAGAAAGCAAAACTTGTAAAAACCGATTAGTTTTAGATTATTTTGGAGAAGAAACAACCGAAAATTGCGGTATTTGCTCCTATTGTATTACTCAAAAAGGAAAAATTACTGAAGCCGATTCAATTGCCGATAAGATTCTACATTTATTAAAATCAGCTTCGATGACTTCCAGAGAAATTCAAACCCAAATAAAATTAGATGCGAAAGATATTGTTTTGGTGCTTCAGGAATTATTAGAAAACAATCACATTACCATATTAGCGAATAATAAATACACTTTAAAATCATAATGGAAAAATTGAGAATTATATTCATGGGAACTCCCGAATTTGCTGTAGGCATTTTGGACACCATTATTAAAAATAATTACGATGTTGTGGGCGTGATCACAGCCGCAGACAAACCAGCTGGACGTGGACAAAAATTAAAATATTCGGCAGTGAAAGAATATGCATTGGCGAACAACCTTACTTTATTGCAGCCAACGAATTTGAAAGATGAGACTTTTTTAGCGGAACTAAAAGCCTTGAATGCCAATTTGCAAATTGTAGTTGCTTTTAGAATGTTACCAAAAGTAGTTTGGGAAATGCCAAGTTTAGGAACCTTTAACCTTCATGCTTCGTTATTACCAAATTACCGCGGTGCGGCACCCATTAACTGGGCTATTATAAATGGAGAAACCAAAACTGGAGTTACTACTTTCTTTATCGATGATAAAATAGATACAGGAGCAATGATTCTGAATTCAGAAATCGCAATCGCGCCAGAAGAAAGTGCCGGACAATTACACGACCGATTGATGCATTTAGGAAGTGAGACCGTAATTGAAACTTTGAAAGTGATTGAAAATGGAAATGTAACCACTACAATTCAGGAAGACAATGAAGAAATTAAAACGGCTTATAAATTAAATAAGGAGAATTGCAAAATAGACTGGACAAAATCGGGAGATGAAATCAATAATCTGATTCGCGGTCTAAGTCCTTATCCTGCTGCCTGGTGTTTTTTGAAAGATAAAGAGGAAGAGCAAGCTATTAAAATATACGAAGCAAAATTGGTTTTAGAAGCACATTCCTACGAAGCCGGAAGTTTGATTTGTAGCAAAAAAGAAATCAAAGTTGCGGTTCAAAATGGCTTTTTACAGCTATTTAGTTTGCAATTACCCGGAAAAAAGAGAATGCAAGTGGCGGAATTACTAAATGGAATAACTTTTTCTAATAGTGCAAAGCTGTATTAACGTCAGTAAAACAGGGGTTTCTACCTGTTTTTGGTCGATGAACAGCTGGCTTTATGAACAAAAAAACTAAGTTATTAACAATTTTTGCTAAATTTAAAGAAAACACTTGCAAGGAACGGATTTCCTACTAAATTTGTGTATTAACAATTTTTTTTAACCAACAATTAATAACTAATTATTATGAACAAATCAGAATTAATCGATGCTATCGCTGCTGATGCAGGAATTACAAAAGCTGCGGCAAAATTGGCTTTAGAATCATTTTTAGGAAACGTAGGAGCTACTTTGAAAAAAGGTGGTAGAGTTTCATTAGTAGGTTTTGGATCTTGGTCGGTATCTGCTAGAGCTGCTAGAGATGGTAGAAACCCACAAACAGGAAAAACTATTCAAATCGCTGCTAAGAATGTTGTAAAATTCAAAGCTGGAGCTGAATTAGAAGGTGCAGTGAACTAAGTAAGAAAGTTCTCTAAACTTATAATATAATCAAAACCCTCCTCATGGAGGGTTTTTTTGTGCGGTTTAACGATTTTATTTGGGTTTTTAAAAATTTTATGATTAAATTTAATAAAAATTGTAGCCGTATGATTTCAGAAAAATTAAAAAAAGGACACCTGCTTATTGCCGAACCTTCTATAATTGGAGATTTATCATTTAATAGATCGGTAATTTTATTAGCAGACCATAACAAAGAAGGATCAATAGGTTTTATCATTAATAAACCATTAAAATACACTATTAATGATCTGATACCTGAAATTGACGCCACTTTCAAGATATATAACGGAGGTCCTGTAGAACAAGACAACCTTTATTTCATTCACAATATTCCTGAATTAATCCCAAATAGTGTTGAGATTTCGAATGGAATTTATTGGGGAGGTGATTTCGAATCGACCAAAGACTTAATAAACGACGGATCTATTAGTAAAAATAATATTCGTTTTTTCTTAGGATATACTGGTTGGGATGAAAATCAGCTCGAGAGTGAAATGCAGGGAAATTCCTGGATCATTACTGATAATAGTTATAAAAACAAAATTATCGGCAAGTCTACCACACATTTCTGGAAAGAGCAAATTATTGAGCTTGGCGGCGATTATCTTATTTGGTCTAATGCACCAGAGAATCCGTATCTGAATTAATTTTCAGCAATGGATTCATTGAGCTTTTGTACTAATAAATGCGCCAGATCACCTGTAAACTCCTTTTTTCGATATTTGGTTATCGGCTGTATTCCCGTGATTACATTGGTCAGAAATAATTCGTCAGCTTTTTGAAGATCAAATGGCGAAATTATTTCTTCCAGCACTTCTATGCCTTCTATTTTCTTAGCTAAAGCTAAAATTTGTTTACGCATTATTCCGTTTAAACATCCTTCAGAAATTGGAGGTGTAATTAGTTTTTTACCTGTCACCATAAACAAATTACCCTGTAAGCCTTCGATCACGTTTTTTGTATCGTTTACTAAAAGGCAATTTGCCAGACCATTTTCGTGTGCAAAAATACTTCCGGTCACGTTTATCATTTTATTCGTCGTTTTAATCGACGATAATAATTGCTTGGTTACATAGAAATCTTTATACAAATCAACTTCGTATTGAGCAGTATTTAAAGCATACGAAGTATTTTCAAGAGCAGTTGCATGAATTAAATAGGAAACCTCATTCGTTTTTGGCAAATATAATCCACCATCATTTCTAAAAACAGTTATTCGCGCTCTGGCTGAAGCAGAAATTTCATTTTCCTTAACCAGTTTTAAAACTTGTTCTTCAAAAAATTCCATTGTAAAGTTCATCGGAATTTCCATTCTAACCACACGCATGGAAGCCATTAATCTAAAGTAATGATCTTCAAGAAACAAAATTCTGTTATTTACTATTTTTAGTGTTTCAAAAACACCATCACCATACAAAAAAGCGCGATTTTGAGTTAATATATTCTCGTCTTGCGCTACTATGTTTCCGTTAAAATTGATCATAAAAAAAGCCCTGAATTTTGTTCAGGGCAAATATAAGGTATAAAATAGAATTTTACTAAACAGATCCTATAAGATGTTTCAGGTCTGAGATCTGATTCTCCCACAATTGTTTAGCTTCTCCTACTTCTTCTTTTTCGGCAAAATCAACCACCATTAATGATACATCCTTAGTTAATTCATCAACTAAAATATGCAATTCAAAAAAGTATTCTGTATCCTTACTGCTTTCATCGACCCATTTAAACTTTACTTTCTCACCAGTCTTTTTAGACGCCAAACGCGCTTTTTCCTGCGAGTCGTTCCAGATAAAAGTAAAAAACTCACCTCTTGAATTTACGTTGTCAGCAAACCATTCTGACAAACCTGAAGGCGTTGATATGTATTGATATAATAATTGCGGCGAAGAATTTATAGGAAACTCGATTTCGTAACGTATTTTTGGATCCATGTGCTACTTTTAATTTTTTCGAAATATAAGAATATATGTCCAAAAACAATGCATTTTTAAAAATATTTTTTTTTCTTCATTTTATGCTTGTAAGCTCTAATATTATTTTTATATTTGCACCCGCAATGAGGAACACGGTTCACTTGCAATCTTGGCGAGGTAGCTCAGTTGGTTAGAGCGCAGGATTCATAACCCTGAGGTCACGGGTTCAACTCCCGTCCTCGCTACAAAAAACAAAACCCTTAAACATCAAATGTTTAAGGGTTTTTTATTTAAAAAAAACCTCACTGAGTGAGGAAAAAACCAGACCTCAGGTTAAATATCATTACTTTTCAAAGCGAAAAAATACTTCAGCACAATAATCCTATCTTGTTTTCAAAAGGCATCACACTTTTTAGAAATCTTTATATACTAAATTAAACTACAAGATAATTTTAAATTAAGAAATTAAAAATCTACTTCTCCTTTAATATATTTGTAATTGACTTAAATAGTTTAACTGAGTAATAAAATTATGTCTTCAGTTTCAGTACATAATATTCAACTTTTCAAATCTCTTTTTACGGGAAGAGAAGATATATTTGCTATTCGATGGGAAAAAGGTAATAAAAGTGGGTACATGCCCGCATATTTTTATGATCCATATCAGTACAGAAATCATAAAATGAAAGGCGGCACTTTCCAAACCTACACAGATAAAGAATATTTACCTCTGACGGAAAAAGAAATTGAAAAACATTTAAACGGGGAACAACATATTGGAGTTTATCCTTTGCTTAAAAACAATACATCCTGGTTTATTGTTGCTGATTTTGATAAAGTCGACTGGATCAATGATTGTGAAAAATTTATAAATGGCTGTAATGAAAAAGGGATTCCTGCCTATTTAGAACGTTCTCGATCAGGAAAAGGTGGACATGTTTGGATATTTTTTGAAGAACCTTATCCTGCCATAAAAAGCAGGCAAATATTTATTTCTATTTTATTACAAACCGGTGTTTTTTCTTTATTTGATAAAAGCTCCAGCTTTGACAGAATGTTTCCGAATCAAGATTTCTTGTCTGGTAAAGGTTTCGGAAATTTGATAGCACTTCCCCTTTATAAGAAAACATTTGAGCAAGGAAATAGTTGTTTTTTAGATATTGAAAATTTAGAGCCAATTCTGGATCAGTGGGATTTTTTAAGGAACATTCGAAAGATTTCAACAGTACAACTTAATGAATTATACCAAAGTCAAAACATTTCTGAAAATATTCCAGATTCAACTGTAAAAATACTATATGAGAAAGGGTTAACAATAAGATGGGACAACGTTGTCAGAATTAATCGTAACGCTATTCCACTTTTACTTATTAATTTTCTTAAAGAAGAATTGAACTTTTTGAATTCCGAATTCTTGATAAAAAAGAAGATGGGTAAAAATACTTTCGGAAAAGAGCGATATTTCAACCTGATTGAAGAAACTGAAAACGAAGTAATAATTCCGAGAGGTTTTATTGGGAAAATAATTCGATTTTGCAGGAATAATAAAATCGAATTCGATTTTAAAGATGAAAGAAAAAAGCTTAATGAGATTTCTTTTTTATTTAATGCACAACTCCTAGAACATCAACAAATAATAATTGATACTATCTCCAAGAAAGATCTTGGGATTATTGTGGCTCCCCCAGGTTCGGGAAAGACAATTCTGGGACTAAAAATTATTACAGACAGAAAACAATCCACTTTAATCATTACACATCGCAAACAAATTGCTGATCAATGGATAGAAAGAATCCAAACTTTTTTAGGAATTTCAAAAAATGAAATTGGAAAAATTGGACAAGGCAAAACCAAAATTGGAAAACAGATAACAGTTGCCATGATTCAAAGTTTATCAAAAGAATTAGAAAAACCTGAGAGCGAAAAACTTTTACATTCTTTTGGAACTATTCTAATAGATGAGTGTCATCACATTCCTGCAGAAACTTTTAAAAATACCGTTTCAAAATTTCATACATTTTATCTTTATGGATTAACAGCAACTCCTTTTAGAAAATATAATGATAGCAAATTGATTTCTATTTATTTG
Organism: Flavobacterium frigidimaris; assembly: GCF_002217275.1. Taxonomy (NCBI): domain Bacteria; kingdom Pseudomonadati; phylum Bacteroidota; class Flavobacteriia; order Flavobacteriales; family Flavobacteriaceae; genus Flavobacterium; species Flavobacterium frigidimaris. Next base: position 14,629 of record NZ_MUGV01000029.1, on the reverse strand, counting down.
GGCGAAATAATTGCCGAGATAAAACACAATGAAATAAGTATTGCAAAAAAGCCAAAAATTATTATTAGAAATACAGAACTTGAAGTTTCTTTTAATTCAAAAACAGACAAATTTGAAACATTATCAAAAATTTTAATTCATGATTCTGCTCGAAACAAAGCCATTTTCGATGATATTACTAATGAACTAAAATCAGACAAGAAAATTGTTATTATTACAGAACGCAAAGAGCATATTGACTCTCTTTACCAATATTTAAAACAATCTTATGAAGTAATCACATTAAGTGGAGAAGATTCTGAAAGCAATAGAAATTCAAAATGGAAACTACTAAAAGAAAAAAATTATCAAGTTTTAATTACTACCGGACAATTCTTTGGAGAAGGCACTGATTTACAAAATGCCAATTGTCTCTTTTTAGTTTATCCATTTTCTTTCGAAGGAAAGCTGATTCAATATATTGGCAGAGTACAACGTTCTGAAATTACACCAACTATTTATGATTATCGAGACATCAAGATTGATTATTTAAATAAAATGTTTTTAAAAAGAAATACTTATTATAGGAAAATTGATAAGCAAGCAACCTTATTTGATGAAACCGAAGAAGAGGAAAATCTTTCAAAAGATAATTTTAATATTGGTAGAAAAATAAAAGTTGGGTTTGAAAATCTTGAATTCCGATATGGAAGCATCGTTTTAAAATATAATGTTTCAGAGATGAAAACCGAGCTTGAATTTGATATCGAAAATCTAGAAATGAGACCAGAATTTGAAGTTTTGAAATCTTACTTTTCGAAAGCACTTAAAATTAAAAACATAACGATTACAATTAAAGCGGAATTCGAAAACGGAAAACTAATTTCACAGTTAGCATTTTCCAACGATTTAAAAAAGATAAACAAAGATTTGATTGAAAGTGTAAAATTCAAATTTATTTCACAAACTTTCCTGAGTAAGTCACATTCTACCGAAGAAGAATCTTTATTGGATATAAACCAATTACAAAACAAAAGCAATATAAACCTCTACGATTCTGGAGAAGAGTTATTAGATGATTTTTTACAAAATCAAAAATACAAACATCAGAAAAATTTACAATATTTAGCGAATAATCACCAACGGACTATTCTAAAAATTAGATTCGTATTAACTCCTTTTTCATTTGTATTTCTTCTAGCAGGAAAATCAGGTTTTCACATTGTTTTAGAGACATTAAATACAGAAGAGGCGACTTATATTTGGCATTTTGATAATAATAAAAAATCTCTTCCTGATAATTTAAAGAAAGTCGATAGTTATCTAAATATCATTAGAAATAAGGGACGACAGGCTTTTATGGAAAATCCCTCTGAAAACTTTAGTAGAATACTTCACGACTATTCAGATGATAAACAGGGTTTTATTACATGGAAAGGTTTGCTTGAGGAAAGACTGACTTGATAATTTTTTTTATTTAATAAATATTATAGCCATTCAGTAGAAATATTTAAAAAAAATACTCATAACGGCGATTATTGCCGTTATCGTAATATTTTGTAAATAAATAAATTTACACTATCTTTACTTAACGGCGATTAACGCCGTAATAAATATAATTTTTAAATTATGGCAACAAATTTACTAAGACGAAAAGAATTATACGAAATAATGCCGGAGGGATTGATAACAACTCATAAGTGGCTTGTGGAAAATAATTTCACCCGCCATGCAATAGACAATTTGGTAAAAAGCAAACAGTTGGAATCCATAAGCAAAGGTGTTTACGTTAGAAATGTTTCCAAAATATCTTGGCAGTCGATAGTGTTTTCGTTACAATCAATATTAAAAACAGATTTGGTAGTTGGCGGTTTAACTGCACTTGAAATTCAAGGATTATCACATTACCTCTCACTTTCAGAAAATAAAATAGTTTATTTATTTGGTAACGATCTAATTCCTGAGTGGATTAAAAATTTAGATATGAACGTGAAATTTGTGAGACACACAAGTAATAATTTGTTTGCAAAGCAAGATCAAGAAATGTATCAATTTACATTAAAACGAGATTGGGATAGTGACAATAGAAAACTAATAATATCTTCACCAGAAAGAGCTTATCTTGAAGTATTATTAGAAGTCCCACAAAAAACAACTTTTGAACACGCTGATCAATTAATGCAGGGATTAACAACGTTATCTCCTCGAAATCTTCAAAAGGTATTAGAATCTTGCAAAAACATAAAAGTAAAGCGACTTTTCTTTTGGTTTGCAGAACGTCAAAATTATGTTTGGTTGGACAAATTAAATAGAGAAACAATAACATTAGGAACCGGTAATCGTATGATAATAAAGGGTGGAAAATTAAATACTAAATATAAAATAACAGTTCCAGAATGGCTTTAGATGCAAAAGAGATTTATCGTAAACAAGTACAACTTTTAGTTCGTGTTTTACCACTAGTGGACACCGAAAAATGCTTCGCCTTAAAAGGAGGAACTGCAATCAATCTATTTTATAGAGCACTTCCTCGCCTTTCAGTTGATATCGATTTATTATACATCCCGATGGATGATCGCGATAAAGCATTAATCAATATTAGAGCAGCTTTATCTAGAATAAGCAAACTTATACACGAAAGAATACCTGGAACCAGAGTACAAGATGCACATGACCAAAGTGATGCTCTAAGACTAATTGTAAGCCAAGGCGAAATACGTATTAAAGTAGAATTGTCTCCTGTAATAAGAGGAACTGTTTTTCCGGAAGTGAGAATGGAAGTAGTTGAAGAAGTAGAAGCAGAATTTGGATATGTAGAAATGCAATTGGCGTCACATGCTGATTTATATGCTGGGAAATTATGTGCAGCTTTAGATAGACAACATCCTAGAGATTTATTTGATGTGAAATTTCTTTTGGAAAATGAAGGATTAACAGATGATTTGAGAAAAACATTTTTAATATTTCTAATAAGTCACCAAAGACCGATGTCTGAATTATTAGATCCCCATCGTAAAGATATCACTGACATTTATGAAACAGAATTTAGACAAATGGCAGAAGTAGATGTTCCGTTGGAGCAATTAGAGGAAGCTAGAGAAAATCTAATTCATCAAATCAATTCTCAAATGACAGAGAATGAAAAGCAATTTCTTTTATCATTTAAAAATAAAACTCCAGATTGGAGTTTACTAGAAATGGAGAATATTGAGATAATTGCAAATCTTCCTTCTGTACTTTGGAAAATGATAAATTTAAATAGGATGCCAGAACAAAAGCATAAAGAAGCTTATGATAAATTAAAAAAGGTATTATATACCCTTAATAGAATAAGTTAAAATGATTTTTAATTTTTAGCTCATGTTAATGTTATTTAAAAAAATTAACACGTTAAATTCTCATGTTAGAAAAAGCCAAAAAGTTAACACGTTATAAATGTCATGCTAATAAAACCATTTATCACAAGAGTAAAAAAATAATCGAAATTGCTTAAATACTCAAGTGAGGAACTCGAGTGAGGAAAACCCAAAAAAAAGTGTAAAACCTATTTTTACATAAATTATAAATTATTACAAATCAAGTAATTACCAAGTACAAATGTATGATTTTCACGATTCATAACCCTGAGGTCACGGGTTCAACTCCCGTCCTCGCTACTTGACGGGATAAAGAAGATAAATCTTCCTTTATCCCGTTTTTATTTTCAAACAAAGCCCTGTTAATCATATATATTAGCTCCAAAACCTCATTAACTCGGGCGGTTCGAAAGGTGTTTTTTACGATAGTGAAATTTTCCGGAAATATCGAACCAATTAACTCTCTGCATCCTACCCAACCCCCGTCTTTAAAGTATTGATTCAATTCAAGAAGCCTCAGAACACCTCGACTAAGTAAATCCTTTACATCTTGACCAGTCTCATTTAAATTTGATAACTTTTGCTCAAGTTTGATGGTTTCATTTTTATAATTCGAATTCATTTCGCTGTAATCCGACACATCAATTTGTTGTTTTGACAATAAATCTCTGATATAGGCAATCCTCTTTTTATAGTCATTTATTTGTTCAACTAACTTTATTTTATAATCAAAATTCATTTTATCGCTCTCTTTATATGCCTCAATAATTAATTTAGTATACACATTACCAATTTCTGCTATAGGAATATACATTTTAAGATTATCCATAAAAACAGTATTTGCACTATCTGCATTAATTCTAAATTTGCATCCTGCTGAACAATGATAGTAGGCATAATAATTATTTCGTCCCTTTGAAATACTTCCTGTTAGTGTTTTATTGCAATCAGGACAAACAAAAAATCCTCTCAAAGGAAAAGGTTCTTTCGTGACAATTTTTGGGCGGAAGTTTCTTCCTCTGCCGTCAAGAACCTCTTGAACTTCATTAAAAAGGGCTTCAGTAATCAAAGCTTTATGCTGACCTGTGACATATTTTGCTTCTTCATCCTTATACTTCGGCACTGCAATTTTTCCACAGTAAACTGGATTTCTAATTAATCTCCAGAAATTATTTCTTGAACATTTCAATCCTTTTTTCTTTGCTTTAAAAAATATCTGTTCTGTATTAAATACGCCTTTTGCAAGCTCTACAAACGCCCATTTAATAATGGATGCTTCCGGCTCATCAAAGGCAATATATTTTGCGCCATCCTCACGAATTCTGTTAATATACCCTGCCGGAGCTAAACCCATATAACGACCTTCCTTTCTCGCTCTTCTCATTCCATGAAAAGTATTTAAGGCTCTTCTGTCATTTTCCACTTCGGGAGCCGCTAAATAAAAAGCCAGCATCATTTTATTTTCAGGAATTGATAAATCTAAAGGTTGTTCTATTCCCTGTGGCTCTACCCCTAGTTTTCTGAGTATATTTATCATTTGATAAGCATCACCCGCATTTCTGCTAAAACGATCCCACTTTGTGAACAAAACCAGATCTGTTTTATTTTTATTTTTTCTCAACTTCTCTAAAAGTTTATTCCATTGAGGTCTGATAAATGTTTTAGCAGAATGATCCTCATAGATAACATCTCTTATAGCAATATCATTGATCTGACAATATTTTCTCAAAACCTCTTCTTGATTTCTTTGAGAATATCCTCTGTCTGCCTGCTCGTCAGTGCTCACACGCACATACAAATCTGCTAATTTTTTCATTGTTTTGTTTTTAAATAATTAGAAACTGTAATATTGGCGAGTTTTCGCAAAAACTCCAAAATCAGTCTTGATTGTTCAAGGGTAATATTCATCCCTTCTTCTCTCAGCATTTGCAATACTTGCTCAGCACTCAGCTTGTTTTTTCCATTATCCTCCTCATCGCTTCTCATTTGACTTTCGCTGTTAGTAGCCAAAGACTCGCCAGGACGGTCTTTGAATTTCACATTCATTTATTTCCTATCTTATATGGATAGTAACAAATATAAAAATGCGTTTTTGAGATCAGTATATTCTCGCCATTGAAGGTAATCTTTGTCTTTTGATGTCATAATGTTCAAAAGTTATGCTAATGAATAATAGAAAGTTTTCATAATTCCGAAAAACCATAGGCGGAGAACTAAGGATATAAATGCTGAAACATAACTGCGGATTTTTTTTAAAATAAGAGCAATTAAAAAAAATACAATAATGTTTCCTATCAATTCTTTATATATGGTACACTCAAAAATCATGTTTCATACATTGGACGCGAATTAAACAAGTCTGTAGACTTACAGTTCTTGAAATTTCGCTGTTATGTCAAGTTTTTTTAATGTGCTTTTCTTCAAATTCCTCTGTGAGCTGTATTATCTTTTTGGATAAAACAGCTAACTCTATTGTCTGCTTTTCGAGTTTGTACAGATATGCCGAAGCTTTCTTTTCGGAAAATTTTTGATATAAAATCTTGACAACCTGATTGTAATTTACCCCAACAGCCCGAAACTGGCTGTAAAAGGAGGTCAGTCGCATATAATAATCCAATGTCGCTTTATCGATTTTAACTGTTTTTATTCCTTTTTGAAAAACACACGCTGTAATAAAGTGTGCCATTACATGCATTCCTGATGTTTCGAAAAGAGTCAGGAAACGTGCATTTTCTTCTGCATTAAAGCTGATGGAATAGCGATGGACGGCGGGATCTATTTTGGAAGGTCTGCCTCCTTTATGCGGGTTCTTTTTTTCGTCATTTATCATAATTTCAATTAATAGCATTACTTAAAAAACCAATATAATTTATACTAAGCAGTTACAGTCCAATTTGGAAGTGTTTGGAAGTACTTGGAAGCATTTGTCTTATTTGTTCCTAATCCTAGTCTTAAACCTTTAGAATTTGACATTCGCTGTCAAATACAGCCATCAGAAGACACTTCAAAAAAGCAGGGCTTTTTCAGAATTAATTTTTCTGAAAATATAAAATTATGCTCTGCAAAGAAACTGTTACTTCGGAGATGTGGGAACTTCTCCAAAGGCTTATGAAAGATGAAAATTTGAAAGACCACATATTGGTAGGCGGTACGGCGCTGGCCTTAAGACTAGGACACCGCTTATCGGTAGACATAGATCTTTTTACAACAAAAGATTTTGATCCGCAGACGATGCTCAAATATTTACATGACACTTATGGTGTAAATGAAAAAGAAAGCAGGCTGTACAATAACACAGTTCTTACCTACATCGATAATGTAAAAGTCGATATTGTTACACACAATTACCCTATTCTGAATTCTGTGGAAACAACAGAAGGAGTCCGCATGATTTCCAATGAAGATATTGGGGCAATGAAACTCCATGCAATCCATCAGAGCGGTACCAGATACAAGGATTTTGTCGACATGTACTTTATGCTTGAGCAAGAACCTCTAAAGTTTTATCTGCAAGCCTATCAGAGAAAATATGACAAAGATCCATACTGGGCTTGCAGAGGCTTGAATACTTATGACAAGATTACCACATTTGACGGTGTAGATATACTAAAAGAAAAAGAGCAGAACTGGAAAAACATCCAAAAACGTCTGGAACTGGCAGTAAAAAATCCTTTATATAAATTTAAATCTGAAAGCCAGAATTTACCAATTAACCCCAATAAAAAGAGAGGTTTTCGCAGGTAATTCAGCAGAAATTGCTTATATTTGATACTAACCATTATTCAAAAAACAATGGAGAAATTAACTAGAAAAATACCCAATCTTCACCCTAAATTCTTCTGGGATTTTAGATTCGACAGCATTGACTGGGATGGAGGATATAAAATGGTTATTGCCCGTATTGTTGAACGTGGAGGTCAGGATCAAATTGACGAAATCGTGCGTTTTTATGGTCGTGAAAAAGTAATTAAGGCAGTCCGTGAAGAGATTTCCTTTCTTCCCAACTATGCCATTGAAGATGCCCTTAAATTCTTTCCCGAACTCAAAAAGGAAGAGATGCACTGTTACCTCAACCGCAAGGATAAACCCTATCACTGGATTTAATCCTGCATTTAATAAATTAAGCCCTCCGACACATAATGCTAATCACTTCATTACAGTGTGGAGGGCATGTCCATAAACATAATCTTCCAATTTTATGTTTACTATCCGCACTATGGCGTTTGCTTTTAAACGATTATCTAAATAATATAGTACAAGCTTAAAACATTTGTTTTAGTAAGCTGTATGCAATATCCGAATATCTACTAAGATTGTAATTGCAAAATTTCCGAAAAGTCATCTACCCTTATAAACGATCATATATCTACCGATTGTTATTTATATTTTTATCAAAAGAAATAATTAAAAAGAAACCGAAGGTATGACGGGCTTTCGCAGTCAGGCAAAAAGACTTCGGCATAATGCCTTGCTCGTTCCTCACAAGACACCCTTCGGGACTTATTCCGATTCCTTTTTGCCTGACTGCATCCCGTCCTTTTAGATTGCTTTCTTTTTCTTTTTTTCCTTTTTCTGTTTTCTTTTGGAAAAATATTTTTGTTTCTTCTTGGTAATGTTGGACTGCTGGCACACCTTCTGACCTGTCTGTACACTTGCATGCTTGAGTGGATGACTGCCTGCCGGCTTGCAGGCAAGAATGCCAGTCTGCATACATACACACCTGCCTACATGGTTATATGAAAACATGCCTACTTGAATGCCGGAATGCCTGAATGCTTGAAGACATGTCTGGCTGCATACATAAATAATAATACATAAGTTCATTATCGCCATATATTCAGCATTATTTTAAAACCTTCGTTGCGTTCGGGCTGTACTGTATAGTCAGTATTCACTGCATCCTTAAGTAAGCACTTTATTGCCAGTAGCATAAAAAAAGGGCATCAAGCCCTTTCAATTAAAATATATTCTAATAATATGTTCACCAGAACATGGCAAGTTGTGTTTTGAGATGCTTGAAATGAATTCAGCATCTCAAAACAACTTGCCCTGCGGGGCTGGAAAACGCCTCCAAAGTCGGCGTTTTATTAGAATTATGAATGGACATAGCTTAGTTTGTAGTGCTCTTTTTATTTTCTTTTAAATATTTCTTGTGGAGCATATCCAGTAAGTCACCTTCTTCCAATGGAATCAGCATTTCTATTATTCTCAACAGGCTGTAAACGTATCTTTCAACATGCCTCGGACTATTATTGGTACTGACTTCCATTCCGTCTAATGCCAGCATTCCTGCTTTGAGTAAATCCATAATCATACAAAACAGATCGGAATATCCCTGAACATTTATTTCGAGATTGTGTATATCGTTCCGTATTTTTGATGCAGGTTTGAGCATTGTAAAGTAATACTCCGGATTTTCAACCAGATCATTTAATTTGATTTTATTTTTTTTCATAACAATATATTTTATTAGTTAAATCGAGCATCTCTGAAATGATGCAGTAATTTCAGCATTCGGCATTCTCTTTAGATTCATTAACTTTTTTTATCCTTTCAAGGCCTCTTTCACGCATAAGCTCTCCCGCATCAAGCATTTTTATTAAATGGATATACGGAGTTGTAAGGTCAATATCCCCCTCTTCTTTGTATGGAGACAATGAAAGACTCACTATTTCAGAAAGGAAAAATTCAAACTCCTTAAGGCTTTGCTCTGCAAATGCCTTTCGAAATACTGTGAAAGGATTGTCATATTCCTGCTTTGTCAGTGAAGTGAGATGAAATACATTTTCGTTGCGGACTGACTCTTTTACTCTCCATTTACTGCTTTTTTTATGCAGGCAGTAGTATGTTTTCAAAAATGACCATATCGCTTTATAGAATATAAAAATCTCGCTTGGTCTATCATTACTGCAGATTTCTTCTTTAAAGCTGTACAGTACTGCCTGCGTTAAATTTCGCTTATAGTAGTCAAGATGTGCAAAATCAAAAAGGGCATCAGATGCTTCAAAAGGATTTCCCGCCTCAAATCCAGCCCAGAACTTGGTCTCAAAGTTTTTTTTCTTCTTTTTCATGATTTAAAAAATTAGTTATCCATTTGTTCATTTTTATTTTCGCTATTAATCTCTAAATAAAGCTTATGCAGTTTATCAAGCCCTTCCGCTTCACTGCACGGCAGTAGCTGTATTGCAATTTCCAAAATACTTGTAAGATGAAAAGCAGGATCTGCGATCTGGCTGGAATTCTCAAGATCTGAATTCTCTAGTGTGTGAAGTGCTATTTTCAGAAGATCCTGTATAGTGAACATCAGATTGATGTAGCTTGTAAATTTTATACTGGCATAATAAGTGCCTTCTTTATCTCTCTGCGGGATCAATGTTCTAAAATAAAAACTGCTTTTCAGTTCTTTGATAAAATTATCCGCCTTTTTATTTTCATTGGTTTCCATATTCTTTAAATATTTGTTTGGTTTGCTCAGCATACTGCTGATACATTATTTTTACTTCATTCATCAGCCACTGCATTTTTTCATATGCTGATTCAACAATTTCTGCAGTTAACGGTTCAATTTCCTCTCCCCACTGAACAGCTTTTCGGGCAAAATCAAGCTTTCTTAAAACTTCTTTCTCTTCTTTGTTATCTAAATTAAAAGTGTTGCCTAAGACACTATTAAACTTCGCAATGCGCTCCTGCTGGTCTGAAATGTTTCCATCAATCACCCATTCACCCGTTAGAACCCATGAGGCATTAATAAAAAGATATCGAAACTGCTCATGTATAACATACAATGCCATTAAATGATTCTCGTTTTCACGGTGGTATTTTAAGTCCCTGCCAATAGTATTGGCCTCTGATATCCACATTTGATAATTTGTAACAGTCTTTTTCAAAAGCCGTTTCACATTTATTTTTTTTATATCCAGAACAGGTTTTTCTCCGGCATTTCTATACACAAGATCTGTTTCTTTACAATTGAAAAGAAAAAATAAATTTCCTTTTCCGACTTCTCTCTTTATACACTCCCTGTCAAAAAAACAAAATGAAAAATTATTGTAGTTTTCAACTACTTTCCATAAATGGAAGACAACATCGTCATAGTAATGAGGGCTTTTTTTGCTCACAACAATCGTCAGGATCCCTGTTTTTGATTCTACAGCAGAATCAGAAAAGTAAATGCACTCAGCTTCTATAAACGCTACTAACAGTTTCACTGTTTTCTTGACTGCCTGATATTTAGGATGGTCTTTCTGTGTTAAAATATTATAATTCATGACCTGTCTGTTTAAGGTTCAGCCGAAATCAGGTTCTCAGTACGTCTTAATTCATCTTGTACAACACCTGTGCAGAAACCAGCAAAATCATTGTATCGATCCTGCAAAAGATTCATATCCACTTCAGAAAAAGTATCTGCACCGCTGTATCTTAGCTGAGCATATGATCTGCTTAATATCGTAAACAAGTTTCTATCCTGTTCTGTAACCCTCGGAAAGTAACTGCTTATTTCTGGGTTAAAATGATCGCAGATTTCCAATAAATAAGAAAGAGAAAAATGATTCGGAGAATACCCCATAAACAAACGGATCATCCCAAGACAGATCTGTTCTGTCATAGTATGGAGCATCAAACCTTTAAGGGGAGCATAACATGCCCATTCATAATCTTCCTGCCATTTTTCCATATTATTCACCACAATATTTCTATAGCACAGATATTCTTTTGCAGATGCTATACTGCGGACTGGAAGATCTCCAAATTCCAGAACAGCAGATTCTTTTTTAAACAAAGCCTTTCCATTTTTTATAATATTCAAAAAGAAATATTTCTGATCGCCTGTTGCAGTCTTAAGCTCTGAAATATGATGAATCAAAAGTGTTGCGGTGCACTGCTCTTTGGTTCTGCTTTTAATAATATCAGCCAGATCATGCACTGCATTTACTTTACTTTCTTTGACAAGTATTAATAAATAAAAGTGTTTAATCCTTTTTTCCGCTTTTCCAAAACAATAAACTGCCTCAATCTTAAGATAAGAAGTAACGGTATCATTGACAATTTTCTCATAGTCGATGACACCATCGTTTAAAGTGTCTGTATTCTGTTTTGGTTCAATAAAAAAAACGGATTTTTCCTCGCAGTAAGAAAGCTGGTCTTGAAAGATCTTTTTAGTTTCTTTTAAGATGCGGTAAAGTTTCTTTTGTGCTTCTTTAACCCTGTCTTTCTTAATCTTTGTTTTGCCTCCATAAGGAAATTCAATCCTTGCTCTATCAAGCAAATCAGCAATTTCTTTATCCTTATCATGATCCGTATTAAACACCTGTTTCAAAATAGGTGCATAATCCTTTATCGTATTTAAGTGCTCTAGTGTATAATGATTCGAATGAGATTTTCCCATGACCAGTTCTCCGATTATACCAAAAAGAAGGTTTACTGCCTGATGAATTGTATAGAGCGCCATATGATGGTTATTTGTTCCTTCATAATGCTGGGAACCTCTTCTTAATGATTCTGCTTTGGCTAAAAGCCCGCTGTTTTTCTTTACTGCTTTTTTAAGCAGAACAGATACAGTGGGAATATCTTTTTTAATCTTAAAATCAAACTCCTCGTTTTTAAACAGACTTATATTTGATAAATACCACTTTAAATAATACAAGCTTCCATACTTTAAGCGATGCAGTACATCCCATAGATTTATAATTACATAAGGAACGGACGGATATTTTTTTAAAATCTTATCTGCCCAGTCATACATTTCCGATGCAATCTGCTGTGAATCTTCCCTTAAGATTATAGTAAGTATATAACCTCTTTTACCTGCGGTCTCTGCCTCATGCAGAGTGACCGCTGTAATATCCATAAATGATTGGAGCTCTCTAACGGCATTCTCCAATTCTTTCCGATCTTGAAATTGAATTGCACTACTCATAATTTTAATTTTTTTAATTAATACTTGTGTGAAAAATTGTATTTTTGTTTAACACACAGGCAAGTAAGTGTTTAGTCGTACTGTACCGTATCAATTTGTATTGTACCGTACAAGACTATTTCTATATCATACAGGAGACTTACTTTTTTATTCTTAATTATTATCTTTGAGCTATGAGTACAGTAACAAAACCAAATCACATAGGACGAAAAATCAGTCGTATTCGTGAACTAAAAGACATGAAACAGGAAGCTTTAGCCCAGGCTATGGGAACAAACCAGCAGGCTATTTCTATTATGGAAAACAGCGAGACAATTGAAGAAGAAAAACTAATCGAAGTAGCAAAGGCTTTGGGAGTAACTGTTGAAGCAATAAAGAATTTCTCGGAAGAAGGTGTATTTAATTATTTCAATACATTTAATGAAGCTGTTGCAAATAATAATTTTGGACGCCAAGACACTTGTAATTTTAACCCACTAGATAAAGTGGTAGAACTTTACGAACGTTTAGTTCAAGCCGAAAAAGATAAAGTTGAATATTTGGAAAAATTATTAAAAGCAAAATGATGCTTTTATAAAAGATATATTAATTCCAAAAAGAGACTTTCGAGTCTCTTTTTTGTTATCAAATATCTCCATACTTTAATATAAAATGAATGCCATGCATAAAACTATAAAGCTGAGAGTAAAAAAAGAAATTGACAGGGAAAGTGAGCTTAAAGTATTAAAACTAAAAGGGACATTAATTACTAAAGGCTATACAGAAATTATTCATATTGAAGATGAAAATGAAGATTTCTATGTGAACACTTTTTCAACTTCAACAGACCTAAAAAAAGAAGCAGAAAATTATATATTAAATTATATTTCTTCTCATAATGTAAATGATATTATCACATTACTCAGCACTGTTAAGTAGTGTTTTTTTTTTAACTTGAATTGATAGGATAGAAACGAAATTATTTTTGACTGATTACTAATTAATTTACATATAACAAACTTGATATAATAATTACAACTAAAGGCTCAATGATAGAAGATTTAATTAAAAGAACAAATACCGATGATTTTTATCAAAACTGCGATTTTAAACTTGAATCATTCAACTTCAAAACATCGGATAATACTGTGGAGACAAAGACAGATAAATTTGGTTCAATAGTTGGAGACAATTCTAAAATCGGAGCAAATGCAGTTTTATCACCAGGAACAATTTTAGAAAAATGCAGTATTGTAAAACAACTTGAACTAATAGAACAAACAAAATAAAAAAGTCCTAATCAATATTATAAGAGATGCAATAAATTTACATATCAATGATAAATAAACACAAATGGTTATAATATTCGTTTCATACCATTAACTTCTTCCTTATACTGACTTGGTGTAGATTTTTTAATTGACTTGAATATTCGATTAAAATTAGCAATATTATTAAAGCCTGATTTGTATGCAATTTCAGAAACACTCATATCATTTTCTACTAACCATCTTGCTGCATAACCAATTCTGATGTCATTTAAATAATTTACGAAAGTTTTGCCTGTACGTTTTTTTATAAACCTATTGAACGATATACTTGACATATTTGCAATAGTTGAAATATCTTCCAAAGTGATTTTTTCTGAAAAATTTTTCTGAACATATTCATAAATTATTTTCATTTTATCATAGTCTTCAAATTTATCGTAGTCAACGGTGTAACTTGAAAGAATTCGTTGATTTCTCGAAATCGCCAAATCATACAATATTGAAGTTATTTCTAAAAAATAATCAATACCGTCCAATTTAGAAAGATTTATAAGTCGAGGCATTAACTCATAAGCTATTTTATCGGAAAATAAAATTCCGTGAATGGATCTGTTAAACATATCATTTATGGGAGCCAAAATTCGTCTTGACAATAATGTCTCTGGAAATAAATCATTATGAAACTGAATCGTTATTTCATGAATTTTATCGCTTTTACATTTGTGAAGTTGCCAACCATGATACAAATTGGGTCCAATCAAAACTAACTCAATTTCACCAATTTCATCTATGTGATCACCAACCACACGCTTCACCCCAGCAGCATTAAAAATAAAATTAATTTCAAATTCGGGATGATAATGAATGGGGAAATCAAAACGATCTTTTATTCGGTCAAAGACCAAAAAACTGTCTCCAGCTGAAAGTGGTGCAATTTCACGGTGAAAATTTTCAGAATTTGTCATTTTAAAAAATATTATTAATAAATGTTTAGTATTGCAATAATATGATATATAATTGATAAATTAATATTAATCCAAAAACATTCATCCTCTTATCTTTGAAAACTTAAAGTATAAAAAGAACAATTATTTTGAATTAATGCAAAAAAAACAAATTAATATAAA
>NZ_MUGV01000028.1:0-37485 GCF_002217275.1 Flavobacterium frigidimaris | reverse complement strand
CAACAATATGTGTTGATCCAAAATAATTCCAAAAAAATTTTCACAATCGAAAAAACCCCTTATATTTGCACTCGCAATCAGAAAATGATGGCAGCATACTGGAGAAATGGCAGAGCGGTCGAATGCGGCAGTCTTGAAAACTGTTGACTGTAACAGGTCCGGGGGTTCGAATCCCTCTTTCTCCGCTGAAGGCTAAAAAAGAGACTTTTCAAAGTTTTCAAAAAAAGGCCAAAAAGAGCGGTAAACCCTGCAAATCAAACGATTTGCAGGGTTTTTTCTTTTATACCGCTTTTCAATATTTATAAAATCGAACAAAATCTTTGTGGCGCATTCGTGGCGCATTTTCAATGGAGTGGATACCTTTTTTGCCACAAAAACTTAAGGCTGTTTTTAAAAAATAATTCAGCGCGCTTTGAGTTAGAAATTTAGAATACATTACTCTTCAATAAATTGAATAACATCTAAATCTGAAAAAATGCAGGAAACCAGAAAACGGTGGCCATTGGAATTTAAAATCTGTGCGGTCACACTTAGCAACCAGTACAAAAGTATAGATCGTGTAGCCCAAGAGCTAGGAATTAATAAACACAGCCTGCAGCATTGGAAGAAACTCTATAAGGATGGAAAACTTGCCTTTCAGGAATCGTCTGATTCATATACGAACAGAAAAGAAATATTAAGGTTAAAAAAGGAAATTAAAAACATCAAGATCGAACGGGATATTCTAGAAAAAGGTGCCGGATATCTTACACAAAAAAGACGATTACGATATCAATTTATCAGAGAGAACGCAGATAAATTTCCTGTATTCAAGATGTGCAAAATTTTTCATGTAGATCCCAGCAGCTACTATAAATGGTTAAAAGGACTGCCTACAAGCAGAGCGGAACGTAAAGTATTTATATCATCAGAGATTTCAAGAATTTACCATTGGAGTCAAGGCAGGTACGGAAGTCGAAGAATAGCCAAAGAGTTATCTTCTATCAACATAAAAGCATGCCGATCTTTTGTTGGAAAGATAATGCTGGAAAATAATATGCCCAGGATTCCAAAATTAAAATTTAAAAGAACTACAATCTCATCCACTATATATCCAGTAGCACCGAATTTATTAAATCAGAATTTTAAAGTCCGTAACCAAAATCAGGTGTGGGTATCGGACATAACCTATATTCGAACTAAAAAAGGCTGGGCATACCTTACTGCTGTTATAGACCTGTTTGACCGCAAGGTAATAGGTTGGTCGTTAAGTAAAACAATGAAAGCAATTGACACCACTATTACTGCCTTTAAACAAGCGCTGCGCAATCGCCCCTTAACCATTAATCAGAAATTAATATTTCACTCAGACAGAGGAATACAGTATGCCTGTAAAGATTTTGTCCACCTCTTGACAAAAAGTAACCAGATCGCCCAAAGCATGAGTAGAAAGGGCAACTGCTATGATATGCAGTCGCAGAGAGTTTTTTCAAGACACTAAAAACAGAATTAATTTATCAAAACAAGTATAAAACGATAAAAAAAGCACAAAAGTCAGTTATGACTATATTATAAATTTTTATAATAAATGCAGAAGACATTCCGCTATAGGCAATTTAACAATAGAAGAATTCCAAAATAAACACCTTATTTGTTAATAGGAAACTACAATTCTTAGATGAAATATTTTACTAATTGCAATTCCATAAATTAAATTTCCAGCATTGAATAATGTCTTAGGGAATAGTACAATTAAAATACAAAGTGCAAAAGAATAATGCAAAGTGAACTCAATATAAAATTGAAATGCTTTAAAATTATCTACTTTTGTTCTTCAGCATTCTGTATTAATTTTTCAAAGAACAATCTATGCTTCCTAATGGCATTATTGAACCCATTCGACTGAAGTTTAAAAATCAGCTTCCCGAGGAATTTCTTGAGGAACTGCAAAATAATGCCCAGTTTATAAAGCTAAAAAAAGGAGAAATACTTTTTTCTAACTATACAAAAAAGAACCAAACTTTTGTCATTATCGAAGGCAGTTTGGTACGCTTCATTACTACGCCTCAGGGTGAAGACCGCGCAACAATGTTCCATACCGAGACTTTTTTTCCAATGATTGGCAGTTCTGTTACCGAAAAGGAAAGCTCCGATTTATCTTATTATATTATTGCAAATGAAAATGCACAACTAGTTGAGTTTAATCGTGATTTTGCTATTTATTGCGTTGAGAAATATTCTTTCTTAGCTAAAACTACATTCCTAACTACAATAGAACAGCTTCAGACCCATCATCTTATTCAAAATCATCTCATTGCACTTTCAAGTATTGACTTTTTTCAATGGTTTTTAAAGCACTACAGTTTTATATTTGGTCAGTTTCAATCTCAGG
The DNA here is from genome assembly GCF_002217275.1 of Flavobacterium frigidimaris. NCBI lineage: Bacteria > Pseudomonadati > Bacteroidota > Flavobacteriia > Flavobacteriales > Flavobacteriaceae > Flavobacterium > Flavobacterium frigidimaris. The sequence goes on along the minus strand of NZ_MUGV01000028.1, from coordinate 35,114 downwards.
ATATTGCCAGCTTTATGGGAATCACTCCCGCATGGTTCAGCAAACTCAAGCGCAGAACAATTCAAAAATAAGTTTTTTCATTCATTTTTTCTTGTCTTAATTCAAGTAAAACGATTTTTTTACGTCATAATATTGTCTTGATTGGCAGAAGTACTCATTGTCGAATTTAAAATTTTACAATCAATTTCCCTGTTTATAATATTAAGCAGCTTCACAGCAGATAGAAGTCTATTTGCAGCAATCAAGAAACTTTTACTAATTATAAAACCACAAGTATGACTAAGAAATTGTCTCGTCCTGTATCAGTAATTGGTACAAGTACCCTAGGACAGCGTTATTTTGACGATCCTGAATATGATGGATTATCTATTTATGAATTATGGGCTTATGCGTGTCATCAGGCGATGGAAGATGCAGGTGTAAAACCTAAAGATATTGACAAAGTTGTCTATGCGCATATGGCTAATTTCCAAACCGGCGGTAATGTTCTTGCCCCTGTCGGAAGTATGATGGAATGGGCTGGCTTGCGCGGTAAACCAATCGTCCATATAGAACAGGCTTGTGCCAGTGGTTACATGGCATTTGTGGAGGCCTGCGATGCTGTTGCATCTGGCCGATATGATATCGTAATGGTAGCAGGTGTTGAATCGCCAAAGCACTTTATTCCGCGTGAACAGCCTGCTTTCAGAATTAAACCTATTAGAGAATATGACGCCTGGTGGCATCCCGGGCGTGCTTTGTTTGATACCACTTATTATCGATTTGATGGTGTAAGTGACAATTTACTAACGGAAGAACACGGCAAACTATACATCAAAAAGCACGGTATTTCTGAAGAAACTTTGGATGATGCCTACAATGCTATGGCGGTAAATTTACGTCGTGGAGCAGCACAGAACCCTCGTGCTTGTGAACGTAAGGAATTTGCAGAAACCGCAAAAGAAAATGGTTATGATGATGTTTTAGACTATATGCGTTCTGAATATAATCCGAAAATTACCCAGTACATCCGCAAAAGCGGCAGCGTTTTGCACAATGTAGCTGCCGGTGCTATCATTGTTTGTTCTGCTGATATTGCTGAAAAATTCAGTAAAAAAACAATCAATGTGGTCGATTATGCGAGTTCAAGCAACACGCAGCGATATCCTTTTTGTTTTCATCAGATGAATGTTGATGTGAAAGATGCACTTGTTGAAAACGGAACCGATTTAGACAATCTTGATTTAATGATTACTACCGTAATGACATCTGGCGAACAAATGGACAGTGCAGAAGTTTTTGGCTATTTACCAGATGGTGAAGGCTACAAATATGAATTGGAAGGCCGAACAGCTTATGATGGTGACAGACCTATCAATCCCCATGGCGGTGATATTAGTTTTGGACATGCTTTTGCAGCTTCAGGTATCAATATGATTAGTGAAGCTATTTTGCAGATGCGTGGAGAAGCAGGTGGATGTCAGGTCAATAAAAAAGTTGCACGCTGCTTAGTACGCGGCATGGGTGGCGGTCATACGACCGTTGGTATAGTACTGGAAGCTGATTTTTAATAACAAAGGAAAAAAGATTATGTATAAATTAAGACCAATATTAAAAACATATTATGAGAGTTTGGAAGAAAACAAAATTCTCGGAATGAAATGCCCAGAGTGCGCAGACGTGACCTGGCCTCCATTACCAATCTGCCAAGTATGTGGAAGTACCGAAGTTGATTGGACAGAAATGGGAAATGAAGCAATAATTAACGAAATTCGTTTTGAGGATTCGAGCGTTGGGGGCGATTACACTTTTCGTAAAGCAAATGATTTTTTTGCTGATAAAGAAACACCGTACTGTATCTCGATCGGAAAGTTCCCAAATGGTACACATGAATTTCACGCAGCTTTATACGGCATTAACGAAGATAATTTAGAGAAGTGGAAAGGTAAATTACCTTTCGTGGCACCAGTTCATTTTATTGAAATGGCCGGTGGGTTCAAGGCAGTTGGCTTTAAAATTCCAACAGAATAATTGTATAGAAATTTAATATAAATGGCCAGCAGATATACTGGCCATTTTGCGTTTTTTACAAACTTTTAAAATTCTATTTGTTATGAATAAGTGTATTATTTTTTTTCTAGTGATTCGTGGTAAGCAACAATTTCAAGAAGACTATCAAGCATTGCCTCATATCTTTTAGGTCCCAGAATTTTTTTATATTCCCCAGAAAGCTCTTTAGCATCCACTTTAACGGTATTAAATAAAGCTTTGCCCTTTGGTGCAAGATTGATTAACAAAGTTCTTGCATCACTTTCATTTTTGCTTGTGTATATAAGCTGCTCCTGCTCCATCTCTTTCAAAATTTTGCTGACTGCCTGTCTGGAAACTTTCATCTGAAAAACCAAATCGGTATTAGAAATTCCATTAGTACCTATATTCATAATATAAGGCACATGGGTAATATTGAGCCAACTTTCAGTATGCAAATGCCTGTTGATAGCGCGTTGTTCCAGTATTTTTCTAAAAACATAAATGACTTTAAAAATCATTCTGTCTGTTTCATCATTGTCTTCCATAAGGTAAAATTAATAATTATATGTCGTATCGCTATCACAAAAAATAAAAAAAAATAAAAAAAAATGTAAACTAAGTTGACGATTATTTGTCAACTTAGTTTACATTTGTACCATTAAAATATTAATCTATGAAACCTGAAGAACAAAAAGATTCAAAGTCGCCTAAAGCGCTTAAGTTGCTGCTAATTGCGATAGTTGTTATAAGCGTTGCTTATTTTAGCATTACTAAAATTATACATTCCACCACTTACGAAGGCACAGATAATGCCCAGATCGAAACCAATTCTGTTCCTGTGATTAGCCGTGTACCGGGATATATATCTGAATTTTCACTCCGCGATTATCAGGATGTAAAACAAGGGCAATTACTTGCTGTCATTGATCAAAGTGAATACAAACTAGCTGTTGAACAGGCTGAGGCCGATCTTCTGGCTGCAAAAGCTGATCTTGCAAACGCAGCTTCCCTCCTTCCTACCATTTCATCAGACAAAAATGTGGCATCGGCAGGTATTAGTCTTGACGAAGTAGGAATGCAGCAGGCAAAACGTGATTTGGCCAGAGACGAATCATTATATAAGGAAGGCTCTATTACTTTAAGACAGCTTGAAAGAAGCCAGTCGGCTTATCAAACTGCACTTAAACTGGTTGCTTCAAGTAAAAGTAAATTACAGTCCGTTAGCAGACAGACCGGAAGTGCCAATGCACAAATAGAACATGCAAAAGCCGCAATTGCAGCGCGTGAAGTTGCTCTTCAAAAAGCAAAACTTAATTTGTCTTACACTCGAATTATCGCACCAACAAGTGGAAAGATTGGAAAATCAAACCTTAAAAAAGGGCAATATGTGCAAGGCAGTCAACAATTGTTTAGCATTGTTAATAACGACCAATATTGGATCACAGCAAATTTCAAAGAAACTCAAATAGAACATATGCGAATTGGCATGCCGGCAGAAATTGTTGTTGATGGTTTTCCTGATACTAAAATCACAGGAAAAATAACAGATTTCAGCGATGCGACCGGAGCTAAGTTTGCCCTTTTGCCAGCTGATAATGCAACTGGAAACTTTGTAAAAGTAACGCAGCGTGTTCCTGTTATCATTGCTATTGATAATTTTAAGCAATTACAAGGAATACTAAAAGCAGGATTAAGCGCAGAAGTAGATGTTAAAGTTAAGTAGTTTCAAAATTTCAATACATCGTTAAATGGAAACTGAAAAAAGCAAAATAGTTCGAATACTGATTATTATTACCAGTATTACGGCCGCTGTTATGGAACTTATTGATATTTCCATTGTAAACGTAGCACTTACCAATATCAGCGGTACATTGGGCGCAACGGTAGAAGATGCCTCGTGGGTTGTTACTGCTTATGGTATTGCCAATGTTATCATTATTCCTCTAACCGGATTTTTAAGCCGTTATTTTGGAAGGAAAAATTATTATTTGACTTCCATATTACTCTTCACTTTGGCTTCCTATATGTGTGGAAACTCCTCATCCTTATGGATGCTTGTTTTCTGGAGATTTGTTCAGGGAATTGGCGGAGGTGCTTTACTGTCAGTTTCACAAGGAATTCTCTTTGACCAGTTCAAACCCGAGCAAAAAGGAATTGCCGGAGGGATATTTGGTATGGGTATCGTAATTGGTCCTACAATTGGCCCTGTACTTGGTGGATATATCGTCGATAATTATCATTGGGGATTGATCTTCGACATCAATATTCCTGTGGGAATTCTTGCTGCCATACTAACCTGGTATTTTGTAGAGAAAAAACCTGATGAATTCAAAATAGACAGAAAATCATTATCCATTGATTATATAGGCATTATTTCCCTATGTGTAGGAATTGGAGCGCTGCAATATGTTTTAGAAAAAGGACAATCTGAAGATTGGTTTGAAGATGAAATGATCCGTTATTTAACTGCGGCTGCAATACTTGGCCTGACCGTTTTTATATGGTGGGAACTGCGAACAAAATCGCCTGTTATTAATTTAAAAGTGATGAAAAGCAGAAACCTGACAGGAAGTAATATTTTAACCTTCGTGTGTGGTTTTGGGCTTTTTGGTTCAGCCTATTTATTTCCGGTAATGGTTCAGAGAGCTATGGGTTATACTCCCACAGACGCAGGTTTAGCCATGATTCCGGGAGCTCTGGTATCACTTCTCGCTATGCCCTTAATTGGTATCGGATTAGGAAAAGGAATCAAACCGGTATATTTTGTTACTATGGGATTTGCCTTTTTTGTACTTCACGGCTATACCTGTTCTCAGGTTGCTCCAGGTGCAGATAAATGGTGGTTTATCGTGAGCCAGCTTTGCAGAGGTTTGGGCTCAGGATGCCTTACAGTACCACTTCTCACTCAAGCCGTTGTGGGATTAAAACCTCAGGATATGCCATACGGAATTTCTTTAAATAATATGTGTCGTCAGCTGGGTGGAGCATTTGGAATAGCAATTATGAATACCTATGCTACAAACCGTTCTGCTACACACAGAATGGATTTGGTTTCTAACCTTCAGGAAAATAATCCTTTGATGATTGAACGATTACATCAATATGCAGCAGGTTTTATGGCAAAAGGAATTGCTCCTCTCAATGCACAAAATCTCGCGGTAGGTTCTTTAGAACGTTCAATCGCCGGACAGGCACAAATGCTCGCTTATCTGGACGGATTTTTACTAATCTCTGCCTTTTTTATCTGTAGCATCCCTTTTATGCTTTTGCTAAAAAATCAAAATATGGATGCAGAAACCAGGGCAAAAGTAGCCACCGCTGCCCACTAATTTTAAAACATCATGAAAAAAATATTTAGTATATTAATTATACTCATCATAACAACATCTGCAAGTGCTCAGGAAAACACGGGCGATCTTAAGCAGTTAATTAATGCCTCATTTGGTTATTTTCCAAAATTTAAAGAACTACAAGAAACAGTAAACACTGGAGAACATCGTGTGAAGCTAGCAAAATCAGGTGGACTTCCAACACTGAATGCACAGGGATCTTACAGTTACAGCTATCCGGTTTCAGAAATCAGTGCTGTGAGCGGCGATCAGGTTTCGGCTTTCAAGATTATGCCTAATAATAAATACAGTACAATGCTAAATGCGAGTTACACACTTTGGGATTTTGGTGCTGTTAAGGCTTCGGTTGACATGAAGAAATCAGAACTGGAATCAGCAAAACATAATCTTGATTTTTACAGAAGTGAAGTTGCCTTTCAGGTTGCTGATATTTATTATCAGGTCGTCTATCTAAAAAAAGCTATTTCTATTGAAAACAGTGTGATTCAGTTTTTAGAAGAAAATAAAAAAGACACCGAAATAAAACTTAAAAATGGCGATGCTTTGCGTTACGATGTATTGTCCATTCAATCGAGTGTTGATCAGGAAAACAACAATAAAATTGCATTAAAAAATGCTCTTGATAAACAGATTGCGCTTTTGGAATATACGACAGGCAAAAAAATTGAAACAAACAGTTCTAATTTTGAATTTCCGGCCGTTACTCAAAGCACCGCAGAGCAGGCATTAGAAAGTGCTAAAAAAAACAACTCTGAATTTGATCTTATCAGAGATCAGGTAAAACAGGCGGAAGCGCAAGTTAAACTGAGTCATAGCAAGTCAAAACCATCAATAATACTTAATGCTGCAACAGGATATACAAATGGATATACACCAGATATTGATGATTTCAGATATAATTATAATGCCGGTGTAACACTAAAAATTCCTATTTACGAAGGTGGAAAATACAAGGAGGAAATTAACATTGCAAAAAGTACACTTCAGGAATCTAAATATGCCGAAGAAACATTAGAAAACACATTTTTGAAGGATATTCGAGAAATCCTAATAGATATCGAGAGCAGTAGTTCAAGTATCATTAATTCAAAAAAACAGGCCGAACAAGCCCTTGAAGCTCAAAAACTAGCACAAAGTCGTTATAAAAACGGAATAGGGACATATTTAGAACTTACCAATGCAAGTACAAATGTACAACGCGCAGAACTGACAACCCTGCAATACGAACATCAATTATGTGTGGGACAATATAATCTTGCACGTATTACAGGACTTAATTACTGGCAATAATAGGTTTTTAAGATATGCTGTTTCATAAATTAAAAGGCAAAGGGACTTCAGTAATGACGTCCCCTTTTGCAATACACAGATATTAATAGTGATGAACATTGGATAAGAAAGAAATCATACAGGAAGCCGCAGCGTTTTTATTTTCAAGCAAAGGATATCATGCTACTACGATAAGGGATATTGCAAAATATGCTAACGTAAATGTGGCCATGATAACCTACTATTTCACAAGTAAGGAAAACTTGTTGCTTGAAATAATTCATAACCTTTCTGTTGCTGTTGAAATGATAGATAAAGACATGGAGAAATCTTGCAATTATCCTGAAAAAAAATTGTACGATTTCATCCATAATACTCTTGACATTTCAAAAAAACTTAGGAATGTCTGTAAATTGGTACTTCAGCTGCAAATGCTCGATGCTGGTAGAGACATAAATAAAACAATAAGAAAGATAAAAGAAAAGCATTATACTACGTTTCTTGCAGTTATTCAAGGGACTGATCCTGAAGAAAAATGGTTTGGCAGAAATATTTATTTGTACAATTCATTTATGGTTTTGCTATGGGAAGATTTGACTTCTGAAACCTTTGATACTAAAGATAATCATCTGGCCGATATTTCTGTGCTATTATATAACTATCTGAATACTATGTTATGAAGGATAAAATAAAATTAAGAGCAATTGATATGTTCTTAACTCTTGGTTTTAAAACCGTAACTATGGATTGTATAGCAATAAATTTAGGCATTTCAAAAAAAACACTTTACAACCACTTTGACAACAAGGAGGAATTAATTATTGAAAGTACAAAATTATTAAGCCACTATATTAGCGATGCCATAAATGCTATCAAAACAAAAAATTATAATGCTATTGAAGAAAATTTTGAAATAAAAAAAATGTTTTCTGATCTCTTTAAAACTTCTGATACTCATTCAATTTACGAGTTAAAAGTGTATTATCCTGAAATTTATTATACTATTATAAACAGAGAAAAAGAACGATATCTTGTGAATTTTAGAGAAAACATTAAAAAAGGTATCAATGAGGATTTATACCGAAAGAATATCAATATAGAATTGTATGTCTTCTTTTATTACAAACTCCTCTTTCAAATTAAAGAAAAATCACATTCTCAAAAAGATTTTATTAGAGAAGAGATCGAACTTTTCGAATACCATATAAGATCAATGGCGACAGCTAAGGGAATAAATGAATTAGAGAAACAATTGACAAAGCTTTTAAATTAATTAGTTGGAAAAGCATATTCTTGTTTGTTTGATTTTTGTACTTTTATATTTGTATGAAAGCAACAAGAGAATTTGCCAACCCTGCATTAAAATCGGTTCTGAAGCAAAGAGGCTTCAAAGTGACATGGAATAAAGTTACAAAAACTGGCACCTCAGCTTTCGGACGTCGTCATTTCTATCTAATACTTCTTAGCATAGGAAATAGTAAAATACATTACGATGATCAAACTATTCATCTTGACGGAGTGTATCTTTTTTTTGCTAATTCTCGTATACCTTATGCCACTGAGATAATTTCTGAAAAGCAGACAGGTTATTCCTGTGTTTTTACAGAAGAATTCATCAAACCTTTAGAAAGACTGGAAAACTTGCAGCACTCACCTTTGTTTGAACTTAACTCAAATCCCGCTTTTAAACTTAACAAAGAGCAACAAAAAAAGATTACAGGTTTTTTTAACACTATGATTACGAGCGACAAAACAGATTATCTCTACAAGGACGATTTAATGCGTACTTACATTGAACTAATCATTCACGACGCATTACAAATGCGTCCGGCAGAAAATTTTAAACAATCCAGCAGTGCTTCATTACGAATCGTTAATCATTTTATGGATCTGTTGGAGCGTCAATTTCCAATAGAAAATCTAAATGAACCTTTAAAACTGAAGAGCGCACAAGATTTCGCTAGCTTACTTTCTATTCACGTAAATTATCTTAACCGTGCTGTTAAAGAAGTTACAGGAAAATCAACAACAACTATAATTGCAGAGCGTATTACTGCCGAAGCCACAACGCTACTGCGCTATGCCGATTGGAGTATCTCTGAGATTGCTTATATCTTAGGGTTTGAATATGCTAACTATTTTAGTAATTTTTTTAAAAAGATGACTGGCAATATTCCTAAATTTTATCGCGACCATTAAGTTTGAATTTTATACTTCTTGGTTTGAATCGTTTATATTTTTAGGATTATTCTTTCATAAATTTGTATTATTAAATTAATTGAATAACATAAAAATTATATAGATATGAATAATATAGCTGAAAAAATGATTTTCAAACCAGCATTTGAATACATTGACAACGGAATTGAGCACGGAGTATTAAGCCCATTTGAAACCAAAGAAACCATTTTAAAAAAGGGAGAACAAATAGCTCCCGGCTTTAAATCTCTTGGTTGTGATATTCGTTTTCTGAAAGATGTTCCTGTAAAAATGCGTGATGGAATCACAATTTATACTGATGTTTATCTGCCTGTTACTGAAGAAAAAGTTCCTACTCTGATTGCATGGAGTCCTTACGGAAAAAGTGCAGGAACAGCGCCTCGTTATGTAGGTTTGTTCAATATGCTTGGAATGGGAAATGCATGGGGTTCTGGCCTAACAAAATTTGAAGCACCAGATCCGGCATATTGGGTTCAGCACGGTTATGCGGTTTGTAATCCTGATGCGCGTGGAATTGCACACAGCGAAGGCGATATTACGATGATTGGTTCACAGGAAGCCGAGGATTGTTACGATCTTATCGAATGGTTGGCAGCACAAGATTGGTCGAACAAGAAAACAGCATTATCCGGAACTTCATATTTGGCTTTTTCGCAATGGTTTATTGCTGCAGGTCAACCGCCGCATCTTACTTGTATAAACCCAGTTGAAGGTTTACAGGATGCATATCGTGATTTAGCATACATTGGCGGAATTCCGGATCCGAATTTCCTTCATCGCCTGCAGGTAAATCACGTAAGTGCTACAGGTGCAAAGCGAGAAGATATGGTGGCCGAACTAGAAGCTTATCCCCTAGCAAATTGCGATTTGTGGGAAGACAAAGTAGCCGATGTTTCTAAAATTACCATTCCAGCCTATATTGTAGCAAGTTATTCTAATACCTTACATACAATGGGAACTTTCCGTTCCTGGCGTTCGATAGGTTCTAAAGAAAAATGGATGCGTATTCATGATACTCAGGAGTGGCCGGATTATTATGCTAAAGAATCTACGGAAGAACTTCGTAAATTCTTTGATTATTATTTGCTTGGAAAACAAAATGGATGGGAAAAAACACCAACCGTACAATATTCAATTTTAGATTTTCATGGTGGTAATCGTACCGGACTTACTTCGGAAACTTTTCCACCAAAAGAATCAGAATTACAACGTTATTATTTGAATGGAAAAACACGAACGCTACAATTGACTGCAGATGAAAATGAAACTCCACTGCGTTATTTCCCTGAAGCTATGCCAGCTCGTGTATCGTTCCAGACTGTATTTGATAAGGACACTACCTTTATAGGTTATCCGAAAGTGAAACTTTTTATGGAAGCAGAAAATGCAGACGATATGGATATATTTGTTTGGGTACAAAAAATTGACAAATTAGGTAATGTATTAAGCGAATTTGTAGTACCAAACCGCAACGCTGCTTTACAGGATTTTACACAAGACGGAGCTTCTGCATTGCGTTACAAAGGTGCGAGTGGGCGTTTACGCGCATCACACAGACATTTAGATCCAAAACTTTCTACAGACGAAGTACCTGCATACAGTTTTGACCGAGTAGAAAAGCTTTCGCCAAAAGAAATCGTAGAATTAGATATTGTTCTTAGTCCACTTGGTTTGATTTATTATTCAGGCGAAACACTGCGAGTAATGATAAGCAGTAAAGACGAAATTGGTTCTGTTATGCCGGGAACTCCAGGCTGTACACCAAACAACAAAGGAATTCATATTCTGCATACTGGCGGCAAATATGCAAGTTATTTGCAAATGCCTTTAATGAAATAAAATATTACAATGGTAACTCCTTTCGTTTGAAAGGAGTTATCTTTATTATATTCCATTTCACTTTAAAGGATCATAATGAAAGAAATAAAAAAAGTTGGTACCGTTGATATTACAGAGAAATTTGGTCTTGACTTTGAGCATAAAAATTTTTTATTTAAATCGCAGGAAATAACGCCTAAACGTCATTTTGAACCACATCGCTCTGAATTGTACAGCATTGGACTTGTTCAAAAATGAGAAGCTGATTTTACTGTAGGCTTAGAAAACTATTCCCTAAAAGCGCCTTGCATTGTCCTCATAGCTCCTGACGAAATACGGGAATGGAAACTTAAAGAAGAAAAAATAGAAACTACAAGTCTTTTTTTTACAGAAGATTTTGCCGTTTCAGGATTAACAGATGCACAATTTTTAAAGAAGTTTTCCTTTTTCAAAAGCAATGGCAAACACGCCTTACTTTTAGATCCTGAAAAATTAGAAATTATTCTAACCTACTTTAATCATATAGAAAAGAAGAACAAATCTAATTTGCCTAATAAATTTGAAAGCATTCAAAGTTTATTACGCATATTACTTTTAGAATTAGAAAGCTTTCCCGAAAATCAGACCAATATCGAGAATAATTCCTATTCCAGAGGATATTATTTAACAGAGAAATTTAAAGAACTATTAGTTGAAAATTTCACTAAACATCGTGAGGTTCATTTTTATGCCGAAAAACTTTTCATAACACCAAAACATCTTTCACAAGTTGTAAAAGATCAAACCGGAAAAACTGTTAGTGAGATCATTAGCGAAATGGTTTGTCTGGAAGCTAAAGTGCTGCTTCAAACAAAATCTTTGAATATTTCAGAACTTTCTGTATATTTAAATTTTGCTTCAGCAACCTTTTTTGGAAAATTTTTTAAACGAAGTACAGGTATGAGTCCATTAGAATATCGCAAAAGTCTTTAAAATAAAAAACGATATTTAGAACAGTTTCCCCGTTGTCCAGACCTTCCCCATCTTTCTTTAAACAAATACCTTTGTAAGATAAATATTAAATTCAAAGTATTATGAATACAAGAAAATTAGGCAATTCAGGAATTGACATTTCTCCTATTGCAATTGGTACAAGAGAAGTAGGCGAAAAAAGCAAACAACAAACCATAGAAACACTTCAGTACGCCATAGATTCTGGCATTAATTTCATAAATACCGCTGACTTTTACGGAATGGGAATGAATGAATTAATCATTGGCGAGGCTATAAAAAATCGTCGTGAAAAAGCATTTATCAGCGTTAAAACTGGTGCTTTAAGAAACTATCAGGGTCACTTTCTTGGCTTTGACGGAAGACCAAATGCCATTAAAAATTTCTGCGCTTATTCGCTAACCCGACTTGGAGTTAATGAAATTGATCTTTATCAGATTGCGAGAATCGATCCTAATGTTCCAATCGAAGAATCAGTCGGAGCTATAAAAGATTTAATTCAGGAAGGAAAAGTGCGTTGTTTAGGATTATCTGAAGTGAATGCCGATCAAATCAGAAGAGCAAATGCTGTACATCCTGTCACTGCTGTTGAAATTGAATATTCATTAGCAACTCGTTTTATCGAAAAAGAAATACTTCCAGAAGTTCGTAAAATTGGCGCAAGCCTTATTCCGTATTCTGTATTGAGTTACGGATTACTGACAGGGAATTTATCGGGACCGCTTCCAAAAGAAGATTACAAAAATATGTTTCCAAGATTTCAGGGAGAAAATCTTCAATACAATCTAAAATTAGTAGAAAAACTGCAAGATATAGCTTCTCAAAAAGGAATTACAGCCGGAGATTTAGCTCTTGCCTGGGCATTGCACCAAGGCGATGATATTATTCCGATTGTTGGAATGAGCAGTACCAAAAGGGTCGATAAAAATATCAATCTGGTAGAGTCTATCCAATTAACCTCAGAAGAAAATAAACTGCTTAATGAAACTTTTGGAATTGGAGTTTTTAAAGGCGAACGCTATCCTGATGCTTTACTAAAAGTAGTTGCTTCTTAATTTCTTAAATGATCGAAGATTTAAACTTTATTAATTAACAAATAAACGAAGAAAATGTATAAATATAAAATCATTGCCGTAGTCACATTAGTATTGATTTATGGAATCATTTATTCAAAAGATTTAAACAATATGGATCCAAAAGAAATTATTCCCGTAAAAGAATTACAAGATGCTTTTGTAAATGACAGAAGCAAAGCTGAAAAATTATATAAGAATAAAAAAGTAACGTTAAAGGGTATTGCAGTTTATGTTGGTCCGGACATTTATGCCTTGCCTTCTATAGAACTATCAGACAAAAAAGATGGTGCTTCAATGGCACTTTGTGTATTACCCGTTTCGGACTATCTTAAGCTACGTAAATTCTCTAAAGGCCAAACACTTGTGATTACCGGAGAAGCCCGTGATCTTTACAAAGAAAGTATTTTGGTTGTTAAGGAATGTCAGATTATACAAGAATAATACATCATTTTAATTTACTTCCTAAAAAAATAAAAATGAAAATCATAACACTAGAAGAACATTTTATAAATCCGGCAATTGCCAAAGCGTCAGCAGATATCATAGAACGTTTGGCACCGAGCCACAGAGCCGCCTACAGTAATTATTCCAGTAATGCCTCTTTTGATAAAATGACTGATTTGGGGCCTATTAGAATTGCGGAAATGGATGCAAACGGTATCGACATGCAGGTTTTAAGCATTGGCGGTCCGGGCATACAACTTATAGCACCACAAGAAGCTGTGCCCCTTGCAATAGCCGTTAACGATGAATTGGAGGCGGCTGTTAAAGCAAATCCAACTCGTCTCGTTGGCTTAGCCACATTGCCTACAACAAATCCAGAAGCCGCTGCGTTAGAATTAGAACGAACGGTTACCAAATTAGGTTTTAAAGGCGCCATGATCAGCGGAGCGACTAATGATAAGTTTCTGGACGAGGATGAATTTATTCCCATATTGGAAATGGCAAATCAACTAAAAGTTCCAATTTATCTGCATCCAACAACAATTATGAAATCAGTACGTGATATCTATTACAATTGCAAAAATCCGGATGTTAGTGCACGATTTGCAGCTTCGGGCTGGGGCTGGCATATGGAAGTTGGTATTCATATCGTTCACATGATATTGAATGGAACATTTGATAAATATCCTAACTTACAAATGATTACAGGTCATTGGGGCGAAATGGTGCCTTTTTTATTAGATCGAATGGACGAGCAAATGCCGCAAGAGTTAACTCGTTTAGATCGCAATATTTCTGATTATTATCGTAATCATGTACACATTACGCCAAGTGGTATGTTTACAATGCCTTTATTTAAATGTGCCCTTGAAATGATGGGAGCCGACAGAATTATGTTTTCTGTAGATTATCCTTATGTTGGTAATGAAGGTGCCCGGGCTTTTCTCGAAAACGCACCAATTAGCGAAAGCGATAAAGAAAAAATTGCACATGGCAACGCTGAAAAATTATTGAATTTATAATTCCAAAAAACAAAAAACAGCAACAAAAATAAAATCTTATGAATACGGCAAAAACAATAACAATAGGTTCAAACAGCAAAAACCCAATTACAGTCAATCGTTTAGGATACGGAACCATGCGACTTACCGGAGAAGGTATTTACGGAGAGCCCGCAAACAGACCCGAAGCATTACAAATCCTTAAACAGGCTGTAGCTTCTGACGTCAATTTTTTAGATACCGCAGATTATTACGGCGAAGATGTTACCAACCGTTTAATTTCTGAAGCTTTATATCCCTATCCGGATGATTTGGTCATTTGTACAAAAGTGGGCTGTACCCGAAAACCAGACAAAAGCTGGATTCCATATAACACGCCAGAAAATTTGCGTACCAGCATAGAAAACAACTTGCGTACCTTAAAAATTGAACAAGTAACGCTTGTACATTTTAGGGCTATGCACGGTCATATGAATTTTGAAGAAAGTATGGAAGCTATGTTCAAAATGCAGGAAGAGGGGAAAATATTGCATGTAGGAGTAAGCAATGTTAGTGTTGAAAACGTTGAAACTGCTTTGAAAATGGGAAATATCGCCACCGTTGAAAACATGTACGGACATGCGCAAAGAACTTCGATGAAAAATAATTTTGGAGATACTTATGGCGGTGGAGAAGTTTTAGCGCTTTGCGAGCAAAATAAGATTCCGCTAATTCCATATTTTTCATTAGTGCATGCTATTGGCAAAAAAGACAATCGCATTGCTGAAATTGCCCAAAAATATAATGTCTCTGAAACTGAAGTGAACATTGCCTGGCTTTTACACAAATCGCCTTGGATCTTACCAATTCCGGGAACTTCATCTTTAGCGCATTTTTCAGAAAATATAAAAGCAAAAAATCTTTCGTTGACTAAGGAAGACATGGAATTTTTAGAATAAAAATTTAATATGACAGATATATTTAAAGATTTTATTACTGAATTAGCAGAAATTAATGAGCAGGATATGAATAGAATCATGTCCTGCATTTCTGTTTATAATGTAAAACGAAATACAATCATTTTAGCTCAGGGAGAAGTTTGCGACAAATTTTATTTTTTAGAAAAAGGCTGTATGCGAACTTATTATATCACCGAGGAAGGCCAGGAAAAAACAAGATTAATTTCTTTTGATAATACACCAGTTACAGTACTTACCAGTTTTATTAATCTAAAACCTTCTGTTGAATATATTGATGCTTTAGAAGATTCAGAATTATTATCGATGTCTCAAACTGATTTTTTTAGGCTTTTGGACGAAATTCCGAGTTGGGCATTGTTTTACAGAAAAATTTTAGAATTAGCATTTGCTTTTCAAAACAACAGAATCGAAGATTTGGTAACCTTATCTGCCAAAGAACGTTATGAAAAACTATTAAAAGAAAGACCACATTACATTCAACGCCTCTCCAATAAAATTGTCGCTAGCTATTTAGGCATTTCTCAGGAAACCTTAAGCCGATTGAAATCAAAATAACGATTTTGACATTTGTCAATGCACAGGTTTTTGTGTCGGTGTAATTTTGTCTTAATTAATCATCAGATAAAAAACGGATAGTTGAAATAACAAAATTTAAACTTCAGGATTATGAAAATTCTATTAAAAAAACCTTCGGAAAATACGACTCAAAACGTAATTGACAAATTCAGTATCAAAGAGTTGATAGAATTCGAACGCTTTTGCAGAGACAATGCCCAATGGGAAGAAATGAAAAAATGTTTTGCAGAAAATTCAACGGTAACAATTTCATGGTATAAAGGCTCAGGACATGGTTTTGTAGATGCTTCAAGCAAAATGGCAACGTATGCACCTCACAAAATATACGACACTTTAATTTGGTTGAATGATGACAAAGCAGTTTCTATTACCATGGCTAAAATTCAGATGAGAATGGAAATTCAGGGACATTTATTAGAACTTAGCTCTGACGTAAAACTTTTATATAAAACACAAAAAACAGATGGTCTTTGGTCTATCATTTCAATGGACGGGATTTATGAAAAAGATGCTTTGGTTCCTGTTTCGCCTGCTGATGGCATTATTATTCCAAAAGAAGAAATTGCCAAATTCAGACCAAGTTATGCTAATATGTCTTATTGTTTAAGTAAAAATGGACATCCTGTTGATCTGAATTTACCAGGAATTGACAAACCGGAAATGGTAGATAAATTATATCAGGAATCTGAAGATTGGTTAAATTCTTAAAATTAGAAAAAATGAAAATTATCACAATAGAAGAACATTTTACCTCGCCAAAAATCACTGCTAAAATGCAACAATTTCAATCTAATAATTTAGATGCAGGAAAGGCAAAAGACATGGAAGAAATCATTAAACATTTTTTACCTACAAATGAGGACATTGAAGATGTTGGTGCAAGAAGATTGCAATTTATGGACGAAAGCGGTGTCGATATGCAGGTCATCTCATACGGTGGCGGAAGCCCGCAAGGAATTGCAGATCCGAATGTAGCACTTGAACTTTGTAAGGAAGCCAATGACGAATTAGCTGCTTTTATCAAAGAAAACCCAACGCGCTTTGCCGGTTTTACCACTTTACCCCTTGCTGATCCTATCGCCGCAGCAAATGAATTAGAGCGTGCCATAAAAGTTCTTGGATTTAAAGGAGCTTTAATAGCCGGAACTTTTCAGGGAAAATTTTGTGATGATCCCTTGTTCTTTCCTATTTTCGAAAAAGCTGCCGAATTGAATGTACCAGTTTACATGCATCCCGGAATTGTGGAGAAAAATGTGGCAGATCATTATTTTAGAAATGAAAATTGGTCCAAATTAGTAAACGGCGTTTTTCCTGCAGCAGGTTTTGGCTGGCATATGGATAGCGGTATTCATGTTATAAGAATGATACTTTCAGGAATTTTTGACAAGTTGCCGAATTTAAAATTAATCTCTGGACATTGGGGCGAGTTTGTGCCCGCTTTTCTGGAAAGATTAGACGAGACTCTTTACCCTGAAATTACCAATTTGAGACGTACAATTTCAGAATATTACAAAGAGCATGTCTACATCACGCCAAGCGGAATTTTCTCTGAAGTACAACTTCAATTTGCAATCTCACAAATGGGCGCCGATCATATTATTTACTCTGCAGATTATCCATATTTAATGAAAAAAAATACAGGCGATTTTCTAAAAAATGCTTCGATTTCAGATCAGGATAAAGAAAAAATTGGACACTTAAATGTCGAAAAACTATTGAACTTATAAATATAAATAAATCAATATGGAAAATACAAATAAACCAATCGAAGGTGTTACAACTGGAATTTTAAAGGTTTCAGGAGCAGAACTGTATTACGAAACAAAAGGCGAGGGGCCACTTTTATTGATGATTCCGGGAGCAAACGGAGATCATTTTATCTTTACTCCTATTCGTGAAATATTGTCTAAAACTTTTACCGTAACCACTTACGACCGTAGAGGATTTTCAGGATCTAAACTTATTGGAGAACAGGATTATACGCATCGTATCGATACAGATGCCAATGATGCTGCAAGTTTGATTAAACATCTGACAAATGAACCCGCTTTCGTTTTTTCAAGCAGTTCCGGAGCTTTAGTTGGACTTCAATTGATATGCCTGCATCCTGATTTGATAAAAGCGCTTATACCGCATGAACCAACAGCAATAAAATACTTGCCGAACACAGAAAAATGGAAAGCAACTATTCAGGAAATTCATGATATCTATACTAAAGAAGGAGAAGGTCCTGCTAAAGAAAAATTTGTAAACGATCTTATTCCCGGAACTCAAGACGGAGAATTAATGAAAGGTGGAAAAGGACCGGAGACGCCAAATACTAAATATTGGTTTGAACATGAGATAAGACAATATCCTTCAACTGATTTTGAAACTAACAAATTAGAAGAAAACAAAGATAAAATACTTTTTTGCGTAGGAAGAGATTCGGTTAATACCATGCCAGCCTGGCCAGTTACAAATCTGGCAAAACAATTTGGAACAGACGTTTTATATGTTCCGGGAGGTCACTTAGGATATGCACTCCACCCAGCGGAATTTGCAAAAGAACTTCTGGAAGGTTTGCAAAAGCGAGGGAAATTATAAATAGATTCTATTTATCAATTTAAACTGTACCATAATTTATAAAAAACCAAACCCTTCAGAATTTTAAGGTTCTGAAGGGTTTGGTTTTTTGTTTTATTAAATGAAAACTAGAAGTTTTATAGTATCAATAAGTCGATATATTTAATATTATTAAGTTGAATTATTGTAAAAAATTAGGGTATAATCATTCTGCCTTGTATTATAATCATAACCCAGACGATTAAGTGAATCCTCATTAAATGCGTCTTTGTTATCTACTATTTATAACCACCCAAAAATAACCACAATGAAAAAACACAATTTCTTATTACTACTCCAGTTTTTGCTGGTCTTCTTTTTTAACCAAACTACAATAGCACAATCTATAATAATAAAAGGAAAGATTCCAATATATATAAGCCCTGATGAACCAGCGCCAGTTCGTCGTGCTGCAGAAGATTTACAACGTGACCTTAATACAGTTCTGGGTCAACCATCGGCTTTTGTTACCAAACTGCCACAAAAAGGCCCTGTTATCGTAATTGCAACCGCAGATCATTATAAAGAAAACAAGTTATTATTAAAAGACTGGGAAGCTCACCAAATATATGCAGATAAGGAGCATATCATTCTAAATGGTGCCGATATGAGAGGGACTATTTATGCCATTTATAGTTTTAGTGAGCTGATACTGGGCGTTAAACCACTTTGGTTTTGGGCATCTGAACAACCTGTTCATAAGGACCAAATAACAATGGCTGTAAATTATAAAAAGGTGTTTAATTCACCTGATATAAAATACAGAGCATGGTTGCCCAATGATACCGATTTCCTGACTCCCTGGCAAAAACTATCAGACAACAACTATCAAGCTTTGTTTGAAGTGATGCTGCGTCTTAAACTTAATACGCTTGAAGGCATAATTACAGGAAAAGAAAGTTTTACGCCTCCCTATAGTCCAGGAAAGGATGCCGCAACAGGCCAACAGCGTGGTTTAATAACAACAGGTCATCATCTTAATATTTTTGGATCAACTTATGCTTTTTGGGAAGATTATTGGAAAGAAGTTAGACATCTTCCTGCACCTGAATTGACAATTGCGAACCGTCAGGCTTTAAAGGAGTTTTGGGGTTATCATATTGATTTAGCAAAAAGAAATAACTTAGAAGTTGTTTGGCTGGTTGGTTTTAGAGGAAATCACGATATTCCATTTTGGGAATTTTTTCCAGATGCGCCAAAAGATGACAAAAGCCGTGCAAAAGTTATCGAGGAAATGGTGCAGATGCAAATCGACCTTCTTAAAGAAAAAACGGGTAATCCGCATCCGCCAATGCGGTTAACGCTTTATAACGAAATGTCGAACCTGACAGCTGCCGGACTTTTTCATATTCCTGATGAGCCATCATTAATTATAAATTTCGTAGCGGCCCGTCGGGATCACTTCCCAGCATTAGATGTACGCAATTACACTTTTTCAGGAAAACCTGTAGGTTATTATCTTAATTTTCAATTTACTTCAACAGGTTCGCATTTAGCACAGGCAGAAGGTCCGAGAAAAATGGAGCAAAACTATCGTATAGTGGATAGCCTCAGCGGTCATAAATTACTGTTTTCTGTAGTAAATGCCGGAAATATACGAGAGCATCTTGTAGAGTTATCAGCCAATGCGGATATGATGTGGAATTTTAAACCTTTTAATCCTACTTCATTTCTTTCTACATTCAGCAACAATTATTATGGTTCTCAATACGGAATTGAGATTTCTCAATTGTATCAGGATTTTTTCAATTCTTATTGGCAACAAAAAAAAGGTGACCTTCCAGGATTTGAACGACAATATCTGTTTCAGGATTTGAGGTATGCGCGTGCAATCGAAATGTTACTCAACGATCTTGAAAAAGGCAAATACAGTACAAATCCTCTGGACAATCATCCACTAGATGACCCAAGCAAAGGGAGTGTTGGTTATTTTCGAGTAATTCCTGCCGATAATGATGCAGAAAATCAGCTGGAAGCTATGGCTAAAGGAACTGCCTCAAGTATAGCAAAGTTGGAAAAGATTACAATTAAATCAGATCAGATTTATAACAAACTTGAAAGCGGAAAAGTCTTTTTTGATGATAACTTAAGGGGACAAGCTTATCTTATGCTGCATTTAAATCGTTCGCTAAATTATTTGGTACAGGCCTATGAAAGTAAGGAAAACAAGGAGAAAAAGCGAGAATTTATCAAGCAAACCTTAAACGAAATTCATCTTACAAAGGAACTTTTAAATACATCTAATCACGCACCATTTAACGACTGGTATACGAACGACGCTAAATTTGGAATGAATTTGCTTGAAAAGCGTCTTTCGGATCTATATAACGAACTTTCGAAATAAGTTCAGAGAGCAAAAAAATCTATATATTTTTACATTTTAAGACAAAAAAAATCCACTCTAGCAATAACATCGAGTGGATTTTTTTTAAATTCTTATTTTTAGTATCTCAAAGCTTAGAATATTCTTTTTGCGGGGAATGAAAAAGCAAAAACAGCATCATATTATAATTGTCTTTCAATTTCTCTTTCAAAATTTTAAAAGCCTTACTAATCTGTGCTTCAACAGTTTTAATAGATATTTCTAAATGTTCTGCAATCTCAATATTGGTTAGTCCCTCTTTTTTACTTAGGATAAAAACTTTCTGGCACTTTGGAGGCAAATTTTGTATTTCTTTATTGATGATAGCCAACATACGTTCTATAGAACTTTCGTCTGTGGTTTCAACAACTTGTTGCAAAGAGTCTACATATTTCTGCTGTAATAGCATCATAGCCTTGTTTTGCTGATAAGTATTAATGAATTCATTATAAACGGATTTATATAAAAAACTTTGAATAGAAAATTCAGGATTAAGTTTATTTCTGTTTTTCCATGTTTTTAAAAATACATTTTGAACAATATCCTGGGCCATTGAATGATCATTTACCAAAGTTAGTGCATAGGCATTCAATTTTCTGTGAAATTTATTCAATAGAAACTTATAAGCTTTCTCATCCCCATTTTTGAGGCTTTCCATTAAAATTACATTATCGTCGAAATCCATAAAAAGTATTTATTCGGCAAAATAAAGAAAAAAAATATATGAATATGAAAAATATTTTAATAAAAAATTAGGGTATTGTGATTCTGTCTTGTAATACATAAAAAAGCACCCCAGAAAATGGCTCCTAAAGAAATAGAAATTATAATCGTTAAGTATTTTTCACAGTCCGCAAATATGGGCGATTTGGATATATTAAACAAATGGATAGAAGATCCGGAAAATCAATTGATATTTCAGGAGTATGTTAAAACACACTTTGCTATAACTTTAGCCATGAATGAGCCGGATAGTAAAACTGTGAGAAAAGCGCTTCTTAAGGAAATTAGGAAAGAAAAGAAAAAATCGAAAATATATAGTCTTCGCTCTTTCATGAAGTATGCTGCAATCGCAATCTTGTTTTTAGGAATAGGTGCTGTATTGCAAAAAAACATCTTTGATAACAATACAAAAGAAATAATTGTCCCTAAAAAAGATGAAATTACGCTGAAACTGGGAAATGGAAATATTAAAGTTATTGCAGCTGACGGAACTTCGAAAGTTTATGACGCAGATGGAAAAGTAGTAGGACAGCAAAACGGTAAGGAACTAGTATACGCAAATGATCCAAATGCGACTAAATTAGTATATAACACATTGAGTATCCCAAATGGAAAACGTTTTAATATTACCCTTTCAGATGGAACAGTGGTGTATTTAAATGCAGGAAGTTCTATGACTTATCCGGTGCAGTTTATTAAAAACCAAAATCGTAAAATCTTCCTTACCGGAGAAGCCTATTTTGATGTTACGCATGATAAAAAACATCCTTTTATAGTAAATGCAAACAAATTAGATGTTCAGGTTTACGGTACAAAATTCAATGTTAGCAATTATCAGGAAGATGATGCTACAGATGTTGTACTGGTTGAAGGTTCTGTAAGCATGAAAGAAACAGGATTAGTCGGAAAAAATAAAAATGAATTTTTCCTTACTCCAGGTTATAAAGGAACTTTTTTAAAACAAAACAAAAGTATATCAAATGAAAAAGTAAACACTTCATTATATACTTCCTGGATGAATGGAAACTTGGTCTTTAGACAAGAAACTTTCGCAAATATCATCAAAAAATTAGAACGCCATTACAATGTTACTATCATCAATAATAACAGAAGTTTGGCTAATGAAACTTTTAATGCCACTATAGAAACCAATAATGAAAGTATTGTACAAGTATTCAATTACTTCAAAAAAGTTTATCAAATCGATTACAGTATTGTAGAAAATAAAATAATAATCAACTAAACTAAAACTAAAAACAATGCCTATGAATTAGAGTTCCACGTAAAAAACTTAGTACTAACTATCACTTATTACCTCTCCAAATCATCTGGATAAAAAAAAATCGGAAAATGCGCCAACATTTCCCGACTTAGGTAAAGTGATCAACCACAAAGATTAATCACTAATTAACAATCCAAAATTATGAAAAAACCACCAAAGTCCAATGGATTATTTCCATGGAACTTATTATTTGATTTAAAAATGAAGTTATCACTATTATTTTTTGTCACCGTAAGCTTCGTCATGCAGGCAAACACGTCATATTCTCAAAAAACCAAAATCACTTTAGATAGAGAAAGCGTAACGGTAAAGGAAGTTATCGATGAAATTGAGACAACTACCGAATTTAAGTTCCTATTTAATACTAAGGCAGTGGATTTAAACCGAAAGGTTTCCCTAAGTGTAAAAAAAGTTCCAATAAACACCATATTAGACCTACTTTTTAAGGGCACCGATACAAGTTATGAGATCGATGACCGCAAAATTTTGTTAACTAAAAGCAAAGCCAATAAAACTAGTATGGTGACCGCACCAAGTGTTATTGATCTTGCTCCTAAACAAATAAAAGGTGTAGTAACAGATTCTAATGGACAACCTTTGCCAAGTGCTAATGTTGTTGAAAAAGGAACTAAAAACGGAGTTACTACTGATTTTGACGGAAAATTTGCCCTTACTATTTCAGATGAAAATGCAACTCTTGTTGTGTCTTATATCGGTTTTGATACTCAGGAATTTCAAGTAAAAGGACAAGCCTCTTTAAAAATAGTATTAAAAGAAAGTGCAGCCGGACTTAATGAAGTTGTAGTTGTAGGTTATGGTACTCAAAAGAAACATGATATTACGGGATCTATAGCTTCGATATCAAAAAATTCAATTAAAGATTTAGTACTTACTTCTACAGAGCAAGCTTTAAAAGGTCAGGTTTCTGGTGTGCAAATGACTCAGTCTTCATCAGCACCAGGTGGTAATGCATCAGTAAGAATTCGTGGTGGTAACTCAATCAGTGCCGGAAACGAACCTTTATATGTAATTGATGGTTTCCCAGTATATAATGATACCTCTGCAAGCTCAACAGGAGTTTTAGGTAACGGACAGCCTTCAAATGTATTGGCTTCGATCAACCCAAGCGATATCGAATCAATGGAAATCTTAAAAGATGCTTCTGCTACCGCTATTTACGGTTCAAGAGGTGCCAATGGTGTAATTATTATTACAACTAAACGTGGTAAAGTCGGACAATCGAGTGTTACTTTTGAAACTTACTATGGTTTTCAACAGCTTAGTAAAAAAATAGATTTACTCAATGCACATGATTATGCGCTATCAGTTAATGCAGACAATATACGAAGAGGCCGTTTGCCTTATGTCGCTAATCCTGATGCATACGGAGAAGGAACTGACTGGCAGGATGAAGCTTTTAGAGTAGCTGCTACACAAAACTATCAGTTAAATTTCACAGGTGGAGATGAGAAAACAAAATACTCCATTTCAGGAAATTATTTCACACAGGATGGTATTTTACTTGGATCAGATTTCACACGTGGTTCTGTGCGCGTTAACTTAGATCGTAATTTAAGCTCTAAATTTAAGCTTGGATTAAGTTTCAGTTCTTCACTAACAGAAAACAATCAAGCAAAAACGGATTCAGATTTGGATGCCAACAATCAAGGTGCTGTATCGGCAATTCTTTATGCACCGCCAACTCAGACTGCTTATAATGCAGACGGTAGCTACACTAGATTTAGAGGTCCGGATGGTAACTTCTACGTAAACCCTATTGCGTCATTATTAGAGATTAAAAATTTAAATAAAACCAACAGAACATTTGGAAATATCTTTCTTGATTATAAAATCACAAAAGATTTATTATTCAAAATAACTTTAGGTGGAGACCAAATCAATGTTAAGGAAGATTATTATAACCCAGCATTTATACAAGATGCAGGAATAACTGCAAAAGCAAGAATTGGTGTTAACCAAAGTTTTAGCTGGTTAAATGAAAATACATTAACCTATACCAAAACTTTTGCTGCTAAACATAATTTGACAGCCTTAGCAGGTTTTACCCGTCAGAAGTTAACCAGAGAAACTGTAACTGCCGGATCTGAAAGATTTGTTAACGACATTCTAGAAGACAATAATTTAGGAGCCGGAGCGACAGCTAATAGTCCTGGATCAAACGTAACAGATTGGCAACTTGAATCTTATATTGCAAGAGTTAATTATGGTTATAATGACAGATATTTAGTAACGCTTACAGGACGTGCAGATGGATCTTCCCGTTTTGGTGAAAGTAATAAATTTGCTTTCTTTCCTTCCGGATCAGTTGCCTGGAGGGTTTCTGAAGAAGATTTCATGAAGTCTACAGCAAATGTGATCTCAAATCTTAAATTGAGAACTAGTTATGGAGAAACAGGTAATCAGGAGATTCCACAATACCGTAGTTTGGCTGCCTTAGGATCTGTTAGCTATCCTATTGGTGGAATTATTGGTAGCGGGATAGCCCCTAACCGTTTTGCAAATCCTGATTTACGTTGGGAAACTACTGCACAATTTGATGCAGGTATTGATTTAAGTTTGTTTTCAAACCGAATTAACATTGTTGCAGATTATTATGATAAACGCACAAAAGACTTATTGCTTGATGTTCAAATTCCAGGAAGCTCAGGCTTTGTTTCTTCGCTTCAAAATGTCGGAAGTGTAAAAAACACTGGTTTTGAATTTGCTTTAAATACAGTAAACTTTGATGGTGAATTTAAATGGAAAACATCTTTCAATATTACTTTCAACAAAAATGAAATTCTTGATTTAGGTGGAGAATATGAAAGAGTAGTTGGAGGTGGAAGTGCCAGTAAACAAATCACAAATACAGGTATATTAAGAGTTGGTGAGGCAGTTGGAGCATTCTACGGTTATGTAACTGATGGCTTATTTCAAACTCAGGCAGAAGTTGATGCAGGAAAAGCTGCAGGACAACCAAGTACTTCTGTAATTGGTGACAGACGTTATAAAGATACTAATGGCGATGGAAAATTTAATGAAAGTGACCGTGCTATTTTAGGATATGCACAACCAGACTTTTTCTATGGTTTGACCAACACATTTTCTTATAAAAATTTCGATTTAAATGTTCTTATCAATGGGGTTCAGGGTAATGATATTGTAAATTTAAACGTAAATGCACAAACAGATGTTAATGCTCCGGAATCATTAAACAGATGGACACCGACAAATACTAATACTGATATTCAAAGACATACTCAAGATTCTCGTCTTACTAACAAACAAGTAGAAGACGGATCGTATTTGCGCATTCAAAATATCTCATTCGGATATAATATGCCGCAAGATGTTTTCAAAAACACTTTTGTACAGTCAATAAGATTATATGTTAGTTTACAAAACTGGTGGACTTTTACAGACTACAAAGGATATAATCCTGATGTAAGTTCATTTGGACAGGATAACCTAAGTATGGGTGTTGATCGTGGAGGTTATCCAGCGGCCAAAACATTCCTAATGGGACTTAATGTAAAACTTTAATCAAAAAAATATGAAATCTAATAATTTCCTTATTGTTACAGCTTTGTCTATTTTGATTACAAGCTTTAGCAGTTGTTCAAATGATTTTCTGGAAGAAAATCCTGAATCTTTTATAGCGCCAACAAATTTTTATAAAACGGAGGCAGATGCAAATGCAGCATTAGTTGCTGTTTATAATGGTCTAAGAGCAATCTATAGCCAGGATATTACTTTTGTGGGAGATACCGCCGGAGAGCAAACCTGGCCTGGAGTTTCAAATTCAAATGTCGACAGGTCTAATATTGATGCTTTTCAATTTGATCCTT
This sequence comes from Flavobacterium frigidimaris, assembly GCF_002217275.1. Classification (NCBI taxonomy): domain Bacteria; kingdom Pseudomonadati; phylum Bacteroidota; class Flavobacteriia; order Flavobacteriales; family Flavobacteriaceae; genus Flavobacterium; species Flavobacterium frigidimaris. The sequence goes on along the minus strand of NZ_MUGV01000028.1, from coordinate 8,582 downwards.
CTAATGCTATCCTACTTGGTAACTGGAATAATAATTATGTAATTATCAATAGAGCCAATGCAGTTTTAGACCGTGTTCCGGCTATTGAAATGCCAGCCGCGACAAAAGATATTATCATAGCAGAAGCACGTTTTCTGCGCGCATTTAGTTATTTTAATCTTGTGAGAACATTTGGCGGCGTGCCTTTACGTTTAGCAGAGGTTACACCACTTCACTTAGAGCGCTCTTCTGCAGACGCCGTTTACGCTGTAATTATAGATGATTTAAAACAAGCCGAAGCAAAACTTCCTGCGGTACAGCCAGCTGCCAATGTTGGAAGAGCTACGAAAGGAGCTGCTTCTACTATGCTTGCCTATGTTTATTTAACCAAAAAAGACTGGACTAATGCTGCTGCAAAAGCACAGGAAGTAATCAGCAATGCCGGTGCGTACGGATATGGTTTATATGCCACACCTGCAGACGTATGGAAAATAGCAAACGAAAATAAATTGGAACACATATTTTCAATTCAGTTTCAATCTGGTCCGGAAGCTCTTGGAAGTGCTTATGCTCAATTTTATCTTTCCAGAACAGCTAATGTTATTCAGGCTTCTGGTATCTCTGGTTTTGGTCAAAACATGGTTGAAGATAAATTCTGGAGATCTTTTAGTGCTGCAGATACACGTCGTGATGCTTCTATTTTATCACGTTTTGTTGATCCTAAAACTCAAAAAGTATATCAGTATCCTTCAACAGATTTAACGGAATTGAGTATTTTTAAATATTTTGATACTGCTCCTTATGCAAGAAGCAACAATAATAATAACTACCCTATCTTAAGATATGCAGATGTATTATTGATGAAAGCTGAAGCTTTGAATGAGTTAAATGGTCCAACTACAGAAGCATATGGCGCTATTAATGCAATTCGTAAAAGAGCCGGAGCTGGTATGACTGATCTTTCAGGTTTAACGCAAGTGCAATTTAGAGCGGCAGTTTTACAGGAAAGAAGCTGGGAATTTTGTTTTGAAAGTAAAAGGTATTTTGACCTGATCCGTACAGAACAACTAGTTCCGATTATGACAGCTGCTGGTAAAAATCCTCAGCCTAAAAACTTATTGTTTCCAATTCCTCAAAAAGAAATTGATACCAACAATAAAATAAATCCGGAAGATCAAAATCCGGGATACTAATTAAATGATATTCTCCCATGTTATCATGGGAGAATATTCATTAGTTCACAATTAAAACTGTTCACATCTAAAACCAGTGGACAAATTTCTCATACTTATAATTTTAATCAGGCAGCTCCAAATGGCGCAGGCTAAGGAATTGTCTTGTCTAAAAATAAATTTTAAGAATTGGTTAAGTTTGGTTTTTTTGAAGACACGGAATGGGAATCCTCCTTCCTGTTCCGTTCTTTTAAAACCATTGTTATATCAACATTTTAAAGCTATTGAACTAAAAAACTACAAAAAACAACCTTATACTATAAAGAGATGAAACAATTTCTTTTCTCAGCAGTACTTTTTTTGACCATCACTCTACAAGGATTTTCTCAAACTGTTTCATCGCTGATACCTAATAAACCATCACAAGCACCAGATTACTTTTGTACCTGGAACATACAGGGATATACCTGCAGTTATAATTCTAATGCAGAAATTAGACAAGCTATGACTGAAAAAAATATGCTTGGGGAAGGGACTTATCAAAACTGGGTTAATTTTTTTCCAAAAATTCGTGAAGATCTCATTTTTGTTATGGATGATTCTTGGGATATTCCGCTTTCAGAAACCAGCAAAGACGGTCCTTCTTTTGGTCTTACGGAATTAAATCAGGAGCGTTTTCCTTCTTATACCGGAACTCCGGCAGAAAGATTAACGAAATTGGTTAGTGCCGTAAAAGCAAAAGGCTGGAGAGGTCTTGGCGGTTGGATCTGCGCCCAGGAAGCACCTATTGTTGGAAATGTGAATTCGGAAGAATATTGGACAGAACGCCTAAAAGCCGCTAATGAATCAGGATTTGCATATTGGAAAGTAGATTGGGGAAAACAATCCCGAAACTTAGAATGGAGAAAAACCATGACTAAATTAGGTCGTACTTATGCGCCAAATTTAGTAATTGAACATGCCTTTAATGGATATACAATTGAAGTAAGCGACACCTACAGAACTTACGATGTCGAGAATGTTACTGCGCAGCCAGTTACCATTCAAAGAATTGCCAATTTATTACACTATCAACCACAAGGAGACGCAAAAAGTATTATCAATTGCGAAGATGAACCTTATATAGCTGCTGGCTTAGGTTGCGCTATTGGGATAATGCGATATCCGTTCCCAGACAAACTTCCTAATAACACAAATGATTATGCGTTTCCTCCCACTGGAAGAAATATCAAATATAGAATGGATGAAGTAATTAGGGGTGTAAGATGGCACCGCATTGCCGAACCTTTTGGCGTAGGCTCAGAAAATTATAGTATTGATAAAACTTCATTAAAAGATTACTGGGTTTTAGGAGAAAGAGAAACCTGGAATAAAAAACACAAACCCGGAGATACCTTAAAAGAAAACGCCCCCGCAAGAGTGAGCCGTGGATTGCCGTTGGCAAAAATTTTAAATCCAAGTCCAGATCAGCCTTTTGTATTATCATCAATGTATCCAAATGGAGCTGTTGCTGTCGTTACTATTGGCCGAGGTATTAATCGGGAATACATTACGAAGCGCATTAAAGTGGAGCAGGAAATTCAAAATATTGACAATCCCATCGCAATATTTGGAGATTATGAGTCACTTACACTACTTCTTCCAACCAAAATAAAAGCCTCAGATTACGAAGTTTTAGGTCAGGATTTGGCTGGAGATACTTATTCATATATTACAAAAGATATTGTTTTTAAGGATAATAAAATAATTATCTCAGGAGACTTAATTCGAAAAGTTGGTCTTTCATCTGCATCAAAAAATGATATTTCTGATCCAGGATTGGTTTTAAAATTTAATAAAAAACAGAAGATTTCTTCAAAATAATAAATCATGAAAAAAATATTTTCCTTTTTACTATTCCTTTGCTTTCTAAGTCAAATAACAGCGCAAAAACCTGTTATTGAACTTGGAACAGCCGATTGGGGAAAAGGAATTAAGAAATTATATATTCCTGAAAAATTGGTTGCCGAAAATAATTTTATAAAAAATACTCCACAAAATTTTGATACTCCGCCAACTTTCGATCAAATAAAAGAAAAGCTTCCGCAACCATTTTGGAAAACAAAAAACGAGGCGATTCTTTGTTACTGGAAAGCTTGGGAAATTGCCTTTTCTAATCTTCATAAAGTTAGTCCTGAAAACGGATTTGTTTCTCCGTATATCGATGCTGCTTTCAATGGAAATATTTTTATGTGGGATACTGCTTTTATGACATTATTTGGGCGTTATGGTTCGAGAGCTTTTAATTTTCAGAGTTCTTTGGATAATTTTTACAGCAAGCAAAAACCAGACGGATTCATTTGTCGACAAATTTATGGTACTAACGGTGAAGATTGTTTCGAACGTTACGATCCCTCAAGTACAGGACCAAATATCTTACCCTGGTCTGAATGGGAATATTATACCAATTTTAACGACAAGGCCAGATTAGCAAAAGTATTTCCTGCCCTTCTTGCCTATTACAATTGGTTTAACCTCAACCGTTCGTGGAAAGACGGTACTTATTATTCGACTGGCTGGGGCTGCGGAATGGACAATCAACCACGTTTACAAAGTGAATATAGTGTAAGATGGAGCAACGGTCAAACGTCTTGGATTGATACCACTTTGCAGGAAATTTTTGCCGCTCGATTTTTAATAAAAATGGCTGTTGAACTCGACAGAGAAAACGAAGTAAAAAATCTAAAAGAAGAAGTTGAATATCTGACTAAATTCGTAAACGAAAAAATGTGGAATGAAAAATTGAATTTCTATACCGATGCTTTCAAAGATGGATCGTTATCTAATTTACAATCAATCGGATCTTATTGGGCATTGCTTGCAGATGTAGTTCCCGAAAATCGAATAAATCAATTTATTAGCCCACTTTCTGACACCAAAAAATTCAATCGTCCGCATCGTGTTCCTACTTTATCTGCTGATAGTCCAGATTATAATGCCGAAGGCGGTTACTGGCGAGGATCTGTCTGGGCACCGACTTCTTATATGGTTTTAAGAGGACTTAACCAAATACATCAGGATAGTCTTGCACATGAAATCGCAACGAATCATTTTGACAATGTACTAAAAGTTTACACCCAAACTGGTACTTTCTTCGAAAACTATTCCCCGGAAAAAGTTCAGGGAAATGATCGGAAAGATTTTGTTGGATGGACAGGATTGACTCCTATTGCGGTTTTGTTCGAATATATTTTTGGAATCAGAGCTGATGTACCCAATAATAAGATTGTTTGGGATGTCACTTTAAAGGATGAGTTTGGAGTAAAACAATATCCTTTTGGAACAGATGATACTATTGATTTTTATTGCAAATCCAGAAAAGATACTAAAAGAATGCCTCAAATAAGTGTGAAATCTAGTACGGATTTTACACTCACATTGCTTTGGGCAGGAGGGAAAAAAGATATTCTTATAAAAGGAAAAAAAATATAAAACTATAGTACATAGAACAGTTCAAAACATAAAAATACTAATGAAAAAAAATCTAATTATATTATTCTCTATCCTGTTTTATAGCATTGGAACAAATGCAAAAACACCCGTTTCTGCAGACCGCTGGCTTGAAATTGACTTGTATTGGTTCGAACACAAAGACATGCAAAAATCTGCCAATGATTTTTGGCAACGCTACGAACCTCTTATGCAGGGAATCGACGGCTGGAAAGGTGTTATCATCAATGTTGGCTGGATTACCGATTATTTATACGAATGGCAGGGAGACATTAATCAGGAAATAAAACTGCCAAAAAACATGAAAACCTGGGGTTCGATCAAAGATCAGGGACAATTGGCAGGCACAACGCCTGAGCGTATGGATTTATGGAAAGATCGCTTTGAAAAGGCAGATAAACCTCAATCTATCAATTACGAAAAATGGACGTATGCCGATTTGAAAAATTTAGTGGCGATTCTTAAAAAAACAGCCCAAAATAAATACAATTTAAAAGATATTAAAGTGGGGACGTTTATTACCGGAGGACAAAGCTCTTATGACGGCGATAAATCATCATTTTCATTAAGACATGCCAATTCTTATAGAAACGGAAAACCAAATATGGTAGCTAAACTAGTAGCTGAATCACATAAATACGGCGCTTTTCCGGCAGGAATTCCAGAGGGAACGCCTTTAACAGAATTCTTCGGAAAACAATGGGGAAGCTTGTCAAAAGCACTTAATCTTGATGTTATTATTCTAAGAGACGGTTTTTTAGGTACAGGATTGTATTCAAGAAGAAAAGGCCCGTATGGCGAAACTGCTCCAAAAGATCCGAAACTCGTTGCTGAATGGAGCAAAGCTACAGCAGATTTAGTGAAACAGACTAAGATATCGAATCCAAAAGCTTTGGTAATTGGCTATTCAAATGCCGCAAGTGCTGTTGGCGGATGGCGTGCGAATTGTTTTGATTTGGAAACTATAGCAAAAGAAGGATATCTCGACGGTTGGATCGATCAGTCCTGGGCGGGATCGTGGAATGAAGTTGGGCAGCGTCCTGTCATGAATTATGTTCCCGAAGTTCGCTTTTGGAGTTCGCCATTATTGGGCTACAGCTATATGCTGGGTTATATGCTTTCGCATTCTGCCATGCTTGCCGATACAAAAGTGCATCATTATTTTTTAACCGAAACTTTCGATGCTTGGGAAACCTGGGATATTATTCATAATGCCAGAGAAAGATTGCGATGGGGGGTCTGGGCGTATTCGCATGCTGCATTGAAAACTCCAAGCGGAATCAAAATGCCTAACGGAAGCTACATTTCATGGGGCAATAGAGGAAAAATGTTATTGCCTGAAGAAGATGTAAAATTCCTTGCTCAAACTACAAATGAGGCTTTCGCCGATGCCGCAGCAACAAAAGAAGTTTTTGGACCAACATTGGTTTACAACCGAAGTGCGATGGAATGGCAATCGAATAACAAGCCAGACGAAAACATTAAAGAATGGATTGACGAACAAGCAGGAACATTGATGAAATGGTCTGCTCCTATTATGTCGGTAACTCGTTTGGAATATCTTCCAAATGTTCAAAGCGATCTATTTATTTTTCAGACTCCGTCTCATTTAAACTCCTCTGAAAAAGAAAATTTAATTAAAGTCCTAAAATCGGGCAAAACCTCTATGGTTATTGGAAGTCCTGTTGGTGGATTGGATAAAGATATTGCCGCTATTTTAGGAGTATCTTCAACAGATACGATCATTAACAGCACCAAATACATCGGAACAATTAATTATAAAACGGAAGGTATTTATGCTTCTATTCCGAATACTTTTCCAATTTTTCAGCCTTTTACACAGAATAAATTTAGCGACGGACTTGAATCTATTTATTCCGTAAGCTTCTCTCCTGCTTTAGGATTGAATCAAAAAGAGGGAAAAAATTTGATTTATTGGGATGCTCCTGAGTTTTTCAATAATCTGCCTGGTGGAACTGACAATTACAAAGGTTCTTTGGATCAAATTATGGGAAGTCCTACGCCATATGTTTTGACAGCCAGACTTATGAATGAAACGATGAAAAAATCAGGTTTTGCTTATGTGGATGAAATCAAACAAGAGCAACCTGTTCAATTATCAATGTGGAAGCTTAATGATGGAAGTTTTAGAATTATGGCCGGAAATCTCGAAGAAGGAATCAATCATACAGCAAATCATACGGTACAAACTACTCTTAATTTGCCATTTATTAACAATAAAGCTGTCGAAGTTTCTGAGCTTTGGAACAGAGCCAATACCATTATCGGAAATAAAAAACTGGAGATCAATTTAACTCAGGCACAAACTAAACTTTTTAAAATAGAAAAGCCATGAGAAAACAAGCTACACTAAATTTCACAATAACGGAGAAGTCTTTTTTTCTAGCATTTGTTGTTTTTCTTTTATCTGGATTCTGTGTTATCCTTAATGCACAATCAAAAGAGACAAATAATGTGTTTAATGTTCGTTCGTATGGAGCAATTGGAGACGGAAAAAACCTTGACAGTCCAGCCATTAACAAAACAATTGATGCTGCTGTAAAAGTGGGTGGCGGAACAGTTTGGGTTCCGGCAGGAACGTATTTGAGTGGTTCTATCCATTTGCAAAGCAATATAAATCTGCATATTGATGCCGGCGCAACCATTTTGGGAGCGCCTCAGGAAATGAATGCTTATGATGAAACCGAACCATCAAATGTAGGCCCTTATCAGGACGGTGCCCACACCTATTTTCATAACAGTTTAATTTGGGGTGAAAATCTTACCAACGTTTTTATTACCGGTCACGGATTTATAAATGGCGGCGGTATTATACGCGATGATGAAATTTTGAATAAAATGAATGGTCACGACAATTGGCAAAATCCAAATCCTGTTTTTAAACCAATGCGTCTGGGCAATAAAGCAATTGCACTTAAAAGCTGCAAAAACATTACAATCAGCGACATTACTATCGTTCATGGCGGTCATTTTGCAATATTGGCAACGGGCTGTGATATGATGACTGTTGATAATGTAACGATGGATACAAACCGCGATGGTATTGATATTGACTGTTGCCGAAATGTAGTAGTTTCAAACTGTCGTGTTAATTCGCCGGGTGATGATGGAATCTGCCTTAAAAGCACTTACGCTCTTGGCGAGTTTAGAACTACCGAAAATGTTTCGATTACCAACTGTCAGGTTTCCGGATTTCAGGAAGGCACTTTGCTTGACGGGACTATGAAACCGAGACCAAATGCTTCCGGACGTATTAAGCTGGGTACTGAATCAAGCGGAGGATTTAGAAATATTACCATATCAAACTGCACAATTCGCAGCTGCAGGGGACTAGCTTTGGAATCAGTTGATGGTGCAATTTTGGAGAATATTACCATTAGCAATTTAGTGATGACCGATTTGTACCACTATGCAATTTATATAGCAACGGGAAGTCGAAATCGATCGCCTGGGGTAAAAACTAACAGCCGAATGAAGAATGTATTGATCTCGAATGTAATTGCTACAGGAGTTGACAAAATGAGCGGGATACAAATTATGGGATTACCGGAAGAACCTATTGATGGACTACGATTGGAAAACATTCGCTTAGTTAGTAAAGGCGGAGGAACTTTAGAAGATGCTGCTATAAAACCCAGAGAATTGGGCGATGGTTATCCGGAACCTTATAAAATAGGTACACTTCCCTCCTATGGAATTTTTGTGCGACATGTAAAGAATCTGGAATTGGCCAATATAACAACAAGCTTCGAAACAACAGACAATCGTCCTGCAGCACTATTTTCTGATATTCAGGGAATTGATATTGATAATTTGAAGTTGCAAACAGTTGATGGTGTAAAAAAAATACTATTGGCTGATGACGTAAAAGGTGTAAATATTCGTAATACCACTTTAACCAAATAATAATAATAATAATAA
>NZ_MUGV01000027.1:0-1013 GCF_002217275.1 Flavobacterium frigidimaris | reverse complement strand
GCTAAGCGCCAGAACGTTAGCCACAATAGCACAAGACGACGGAGAATTCAAGAACATAAAAGATAATGAAACATCACTTTGGGGATTTTTTAGACAGAGCGGGCGACTATTGGACGACAATTCCCAATAGAGAAAGATTTGCATTTATCGCAGACTTTGAAATTGCAAATAAAGACGAAGTTAAAATCCTAACTATAAGCAAAAACCAACTGAAAGTAAATTGGGAACAAATTTTTGACTGTCCAAATCTTGAAGAACTAACACTTCACGACCCAAGTAAAGAACAAGTTCAAGCTATTGGTAAACTAAAAAAAATAAAACGGTTAAGAATAACTTTTTTCAGAGCAACAGACATAGAGTTTATAAGTAACCTAAATAACTTGGAAGAACTTATTCTCGAGTATGTATCGGGGTTTTCTGATTTGACTCCACTCTCAAAACTTTCAAAACTAAAATCTTTACATTTTGAAAATCTTCGTAAAGTTTCCAATTTTGACGGACTAAAAGGAATAGATAGTTTACGCTATTTACATATAGACGGAACTCTTGATTGGAACCAACCAATTGAAAATTTTGAGTTTTTAAAAGGACTCCCAAACCTTGAAGTTTTTTCATTGGGCTTTATAATCAACAAATCAGAATTCCCAGCCTTTTTGCCGATTTTGCATTTAAAGAATTTGAAGAAAATAAAAATTGGACGAGCAACTTTCAAAACAAATGAATATGCTTTTCTACAATCTGCAATTCCTAATATTGAGGGCTGTTCGTGGGACTTATGTTGGGACTATCAAGACAATTTTGAATTTTTAGGTAAGAGAGCAGGATTTGTAAAAAAGAATAATCCAATTTTAAAGGTGCGTTGTGGTGAATTTATAAGCGCATTTGAAGAAATGAAAAAGCAATCAGAAACCATAATCGAAAGCTACTGTGGCTAACACACGCTACAACGGATTTGGGCATTTGGTTTAATGGAAAAATGGTCTTCTATTTGGAATGATTTTGCAAATCCGAAG
>NZ_MUGV01000026.1:0-123314 GCF_002217275.1 Flavobacterium frigidimaris | reverse complement strand
TCCTCCTCCGTCGGAATGACAAACTGGATCTCAAATAGTGAACTGACTAATCTCCAAGTAATTTCATAATTAGCTCCCAATCCTATTCAAACAAATAATTCAAAAACTCAAAGTCAGGATTAATTGTCTTTATTAATTCTATTTTTTTCTCTCTTCTCCAGCCCTTAATTTCCTTTTCTCTAGCAATTGCTTCATGAATCCAGGTAAACCTTTCATAATACAATAAAAATTTAACATTATACTTTGAAGCAAATGTCTTATTACCTGAAGAAATATTCTCCTGATGCTGACTTAACCTTTTCCTTAAGTTATTAGTAACCCCTGTATAGAAAACACTTTTAGGTTTATTCGTTAAAATATAAATGTAGTACGTGTGATAGCCTTCTTGAAAGAGCATGTTTTATTAAGATTCCGTTTTATACAAAAATAAGAAAAATCTTAAATATAAATTATAAAACCAACAACCCAAATTCTCGTAAAGTATTAACTGGCTTTGAATACCAAAACAATTCAAAGTCCTCTAAATGCGCTTCGAAATCAGCTTTTACTTCCTGAAAAGTATAATGTTTAACATTTGAAATCGAGATTTTACTCAAAATTTCAACTAGCCATTCACCTTCATTTTTGTTGGTCTGAAGATTGAAACTTTCCTTTTTATCGTGAAAAGTAAAACTCATCATTTCCCAGGAATTTCCTTTTTTTGATTTTGTGAAATGTTCTATAGAAGGTTTTCCGCCAAGCCAAACCACTTTTGCATTGGGTTTAGTATTAAAATCATTTTCTTCTTCCAGTGCATTGAAAATAAAATCGGGATCGATTTTAGTTTTTGGAATTTTAAAATCGAACCAATCTTGTAATTCGTAATCAAAACAGATTCCGTGCATGAAATTAAAAAGGGATTTTTTTAATCCGAAACTGAATTTATCGTGATTGATTCCAGTAGAATCGGTATAATCAATATCGTTATTGGCAAAAGTTCCAATAGTTTCTGTTGCTTTTGTCACGCCAAATTTCTCCGGATACAATCCAACCGGACTATGAGCCGTCATCGCAAATTGATGCCAAAAACCAGACTGCAGAATTCCGGCCTCAAATAATTGACGCACCATTTCGAGACTGTCAACTGTTTCCTGAATTGTTTGTGTTGGATATCCGTACATTAAATACGCATGAACCATAATTCCGGCTTCGGTGAAATTCCGGGTAACTTTTGCTACTTGTTCAACGGTAACGCCTTTGTCGATTAATTTTAATAATCGGTCTGAAGCAACTTCTAAACCGCCCGAAACGGCAATACAGCCAGAAGCTTTTAAAAGCAAACATAAATCTTTAGAAAAGCTTTTTTCAAAACGAATATTTGTCCACCAGGTTACCGCTAATTTTCGGCGTAAAATTTCTAACGCCAAAGCGCGCATCAAGGCTGGCGGTGCCGCTTCATCGACAAAATGAAAACCATTTTGCCCAGTTTGAAGCATCATTTCCTCCATCCTGTCGCACAACAAATTGGCAGCTACAGGTTCATAAACCTTTATATAATCTAATGAAATATCGCAGAAAGTACATTTTCCCCAATAACAGCCATGCGCCATTGTGAGTTTGTTCCAACGACCGTCGCTCCACATTCTGTGCATCGGATTCACGATTTCGATTACCGAAATGTATTTATCTAAAGGCAAATCAGAGTAATCCGGAGTTCCAACTTGTGCTTGTTTATAATCGTGTTTTAAAGAATTGTTTTTGTACACCACTTCTCCATTTTCCAAAAGAAAAGTTCTCTTATAAGAATTGGAATTTGGATTTTCTAAATTGAATATTAATTCTTCTATTGGAACTTCCCCATCATCTAAAGTGATAAAATCAAAGAATTCAAAAACACGTTTATCAGAAAGGGAACGCAATTCGGTATTAGGGAAACCGCCACCCATAGAAATCTTAATTTCAGGATGATTTTGTTTTACCCATTGGGCACAACGAAATGCGCTGTATAAATTCCCCGGAAAGGGAACAGAAATTAAAAAGAATGTTGGTTTTATCGCTTCAATTTTAGCTTTTAAAAGCGAAATTAAAATTGAATCAATATAAGTTGGTTCCTGCTGTAAAGCCTCATACAATTCATCAAAAGAATTGGCACTTCGACCTAAACGTTCGGCGTATCGGCTAAAGCCAAAATTTTCATCGACACATTCAACTATAAAATCTGAAATGTCTTCGAGATATAAGGTTGCTAGATGTTTTGCTTTATCCTGCGTTCCCATTGTTCCGAAAGCCCAATCTAATTCTTCCAACTGAGCGAAACGAGAAGCTTCAGGCAAGAAATCTTCCTGACAAATTTGTAAAGCCAAAGTTGGATTTTTTCCCTGCAAAAACTGAATTACGGCGTCAATGGTTTTGATGTATTCGTCTTGTAAAGCAAAAATACGTTTGGAATTATCTGAGATTTCAAAACCTGAAACTCGAAACTTGAAACCTGAAACCTCAAACAAATCTATCAAACCTTTCTTCGAAAACAATTCCAAAATCACATCAATACCCAAATCCGCCTGAGCAGATTCAATATTTTTGGTATTTAGAAATCCTTTTATATAGGCTGTCGCCGGATATGGCGTGTTCAGCTGTGTAAAAGGAGGCGTTATGATGAAGAGTTTTGTTTTCAAAAGGAATTATTTTTGCAAAAATACGAGATATTTGGGGACTTTTCAGGAAAAGATTTCAAGTTTGTCATAAATAAAAAAGCCTTTTGAAATGAATTTCAAAAGGCTTTTTAGTCTACGAAATATTTTTAAAACTGATGCACTTTCTTAGAAATCACTAAAAATGAAACTAAAGAGATTAAAGCGGCAGCAGTCAAATAAAAACCTACATAACTTAGTCCGTAAGTACTTGCTAACCAAATCGCAATCATTGGAGCAAATGCTGCACCTAAAATTCCTGCCAAATTAAATGTCAAGGAAGCGCCAGAATAACGCACTGTAGTCGGAAATAACTCTGACAAGAAAGTTCCTAATGGCCCGTAAGTAAAGCCCATTAAAGACATTCCCATACAAACAAATGCAGTTACCAAAACCGGATTTCCTGAATTAAGGAAGTACGAAAAGAAAAACCCGAAAACAGCTATGGCAGCGGTAGTGATAATTAATATCTTTCGACGACCAATTTTATCTGCAACCAAAGCCGAAACTGGGATAAAAAAGGCGAAAAAAAGTACTGAAAGTAATTGGATTAATAAAGCATCTCTTTTAGTAAAACCTAAGTCAGAAGTTGCCCAACTCAATGTAAAAACAGTCATTAAATAAAACACCAAAAAAGTAGTTACAGCTGATAATGTTCCAAAAATTAATTGATTTTTATAAGATTTCAACAAGGTGAAAAACGGAATTCTAACCTCCTTTTGCTCCTCCTTCGAATTTTCGAATGCCGGTGTTTCGCTTATTTTCAAACGAATATAAAACCCAACAATTACAAGAAGTGAACTCGCTATAAAGGGAATTCGCCAACCATAATCCATAAAGGCTTCACTGGTCATACTGTCAGTTAAGATTAAAAAAGTCCCTCCCGAAAGTAACAATCCGATAGGCGCTCCCAATTGTGGAAACATTCCGTACCAGGCACGTTTATTTGGCGGTGCATTTTCGATAGCCAACAAAACAGCTCCTCCCCACTCTCCTCCTAAACCAACTCCTTGTCCAAATCGGCACAACATCAATAAAATAGGTGCCGCGATTCCAATACTTGCGTATCCGGGTAAAAAACCAATTGCAATTGTTGACAATCCCATAGTTAATAAGGCTACAACTAAGGTAACTTTACGACCAATTTTATCTCCATAATGTCCAAAAACAGCCGAACCTAAAGGTCTGGCAAGAAAGGCAATTGAAAATGTAGCTAACGATTCCAGTGTTGAATTTGTGCTACTTGCTCCGGGAAAAAATAATTGCGGAAAAACCAATACTGCTGCATTGGCGTAAATATAAAAATCAAAAAATTCAATTGTGGTTCCAATTAACGAACCAAAAAGAACATGGCGAAGAGAATTCTCCTGATTTGGGTTATTTTTCATTGTATTTGATATAGTTTTTTTTTTAAAAATATGCTGTTGCAAAAATGAATCGACTCGTTTAACACAACAAACATTTGTCTGCAAAAATATAGTTTCATTATTAAAAACACACATTTGCAGACAACACTTTTAGATTACTCTCACAATTTTAACAAAAAACCAAAATCTGTTGTGTTAGTTTTTAACAAAATATTCTTTCTTCAATTTATTCGAAAACCAAGAATAAAATACTGATTTTAACTATTTTAAATCAAAAACTAAAAATCAAATCTTAAGCATTCGTTAAAAACAGTTTTAAGTATATATTTTCATTAAATTTACAGCTATCAAAAATAAATCTATAATTATGCCCACCGACTGTATCAGCTACCAAACCTCAGGATATTTCTCTAAATTGATACACGATTATTTAGATCAAAAACCCGAATTACACTCCTTATACAATCATTTTCCTACTTTGGAAAATTTTGAAAAGCAAATAGCTGAAAAACAGGCTAATTTTGATAACGCAAACCGAATTCCTTTAGTCGAAACACTAAAAAAGCAATATCAAAATATCGAAATATCAGAGGCAACTAAACAAAATATTGAACTTTTAGCCCATCCCACTACTTTTACGATTACAACCGGACATCAATTAAATTTATTTAGTGGTCCGTTGTATTTTTTATATAAAATTATTTCCACTATTAATTTAACAAAAGAATTAAAGTCGAAATACCCGGCACATAATTTTGTCCCTGTTTACTGGATGGCGACAGAAGATCACGATTTTGAAGAAATAAATTATTTTAATTTTAAAGGAAAGAAATTCCGTTGGAACAAAGAAAGTACAGGTCCGGTAGGAAGACTTTCAACTGAAGGTTTAGCTGAATTTTTTGAAATTTATTCTCTGGAATTAGGATCAAGCACAAATGCCAGTGTTCTAAAAAAACTATTTGAAGAAGCCTACTTAAAGCATGAAAATCTAGCCGATGCGACTCGTTTTTTAGCAGATCGATTATTTGCTAATTATGGTTTAGTAATTTTAGACGCCGATGACGCCGACTTAAAGCGTGCTTTTATTCCTTTTGTAAGAGAAGAATTAGAACAACAAACATCCTTCAAAGCCGTCCAGGAAACTATATCGAAATTCGGAGATTACACCGTTCAGGTAAATCCACGCGAAATCAATTTATTTTATATTGAAGATGATGTAAGAGAAAGAATCATTTTTGAGGATGATAAATACTACGTTAACAATACTAAAATATCCTTTTCTAAAGAAGAAATTTTCAAATTATTAGAAAGTAATCCGGAGAAATTTAGTCCCAATGTCATCATGCGTCCGTTATATCAGGAAATTATTCTGCCGAATTTATGTTACATTGGTGGAGGTGGAGAAATTGCATATTGGTTAGAATTAAAATCATTTTTCGATGCTGTAAATATTACTTTTCCGATGCTTTTGGTTCGTAATTCAGTGCTTTTAAACACCGAAAAACAAGCTAAAAAAGCTGATAAATTAGGTTTAAGCTGGGCCGACTTATTTACAAAACCTGCTAACTTAGTTAATTCGATTACGCATAAATTATCTGCTTTTCCAATTGATTTAACTCCTCAAAAAGAAACATTAGAAAAACAATTTGAATATCTTTATCAACTCGCACAACAAACCGATAAATCATTTACCGGAGCTGTAAAAGCACAGGAAGTAAAACAGAAAAAAGGATTAGAAAACCTTGAAAAAAGACTATTAAAAGCACAAAAACGAAAACTGGACAACGAATTACAACGGGTAACTGATTTACAATTTGAGTTATTCCCAAATCAAAGTTTGCAGGAACGTCAAACCAATTTTTCGGAATTTTATTTAGAAAAAGGAGATCAATTGATTCCGGTTTTGATTCAAAAATTAAAACCACTAGAAAACAATTTTAACATAATAACGATTTAAAAAAGTTTACCACAAATTACACGAATTAGCACTAATTTTAAAGAAAAGCATACTGCTTTTCTTTTAGGTTTTACATTCGTGAAAATTAGTGCAATTCGTGGCAAACAAAACAACAAAGTAATAATCTTTCAGAATAAATAACCGCCTCTTCTGAAATTATTGCCTCTCTAAACCAAATAGTAACCTTTAAAAACAAAAATTAATCTATTACCAAAAACTATGACCAGAGAGCGCTTGATTTCACTAGATGTCTTCAGAGGATTAACCATTTTATTAATGACTATTGTAAACAACCCCGGAGACTGGGGCAATGTTTTTCCACCACTTTTACATTCACAATGGAATGGCTGTACGCCAACCGATTTAGTTTTTCCGTTTTTTATCTTTATTATGGGAGTTGCAGTTCCTCTTGCAATGCCAACTAAAACCTGGGAAAAAACTACTTTCAACAAAATATTGGTCCGGTCTTTACGAATGTTCTGCCTTGGAATATTCTTTAATTTCTTTGCCAAAATACAGCTTTTTGGACTTGACGGAATTCCACTTTTAATTGGCCGCTTAGCTATTACAATTGCAGTTGGTTATGCTTTAATGGGGAGTTTTAGTTCGAAAGTCAAAAATATCCTAGCCTTTTCAATACTGTTTATTTATCTTTTTTTAGCATATAGTGGTATCCAAGCCTATCATGATGTCCGTTTACCGGGAGTTTTACAACGAATTGCTATTGTCTATTTTGTCGTTTCCCTCTTGTATTTAAAGACTACCCAAAAAAAACAAATTATAACCGGAGTAGTTTTATTATTAGGATATTGGGCCGCAATGACCTTAATACCGATTCCTGGAATTGGAGCTGCAAATCTCGAAAAAGGAACTAATTTAGCGTCCTGGATAGACAGCATTTTGTTAAAAGGACACATGTACCACGAAACAATTACATGGGATCCCGAAGGAATATTAAGCACTATTCCATCAGTCGTAAACGGAATTGTCGGTTTATTAATTGGCCAAATCCTATTACAAGGACTGGGCAAAACTCAAAAAGTTCAAAAAATGGCTGTAATAGGTGTGGCACTAATTATTGGTGGACTACTTTGGAGTATTCTTTTTCCAATTAATAAATCACTCTGGACAAGCAGTTATGTTTTATACACAACAGGATTAGCCACTACCGTTTTAGCAATATTATATTATGTGATAGATATAGCAGATTATAAAAAAGGATTCAAACTCTTTTTAATTTGGGGAGTAAATCCAATGATTGTATTTTTTGCTTCCGAAATTATTCCGCAGGCATTAGTGATGATCGAATTTCAAAATCCGCATCATCCAACTGAAAAGATCAATCTTTTAGATTATTTATACAGCTTCGGAATAGCACCATTTTTCAATAATCCAATGACCGCTTCTTTTGCCGGAGCATTAGTATATGTTGCAATCTGGACCTTTATATTATGGATATTCTACAAAAAGAAACTCATTTTCAAAGTTTAAAATATTATCTCACCATAAAAGTAGAGACGCACAGCAGTGCGTCTTTCTTATTTAAAAAGACATTTAATGTCAATATTTTACATTTTACATTTTACAACTTACTTTTTACAACTTACTTTTTACAGTTTTCTTTACCATAAAATCATTCCATGATGTTTTAATTATGAATTTATTAAAATCAATTCATAAAAAAAGTATACTTTTGCACAAAATTAAAAATAAGCAATAAAATGGCAACAAATAGAACTTTTACAATGATTAAACCGGATGCTGTTGCAAACGGACACATCGGGAACATCTTAGCAATGATTACTAACGGAGGTTTCAAAATCGTTTCATTAAAATTAACTCAATTAACTGTAGCAGACGCTCAGGCTTTTTACGCTGTACACGCTGCAAGACCTTTCTACGGAGAATTAGTTGAATTTATGTCACGCGGACCAATTGTTGCTGCTATTTTAGAAAAAGATAACGCAGTAGAAGATTTCAGAACTTTAATTGGAGCTACAAATCCAGCTGAAGCTGCTGAAGGAACTATTCGTAAAGCATACGCAACTTCTATCGGAGAAAATGCAGTTCACGGTTCTGATAGCGACGAAAATGCAGCTATCGAAGGTGCATTCCACTTTGCCGGAAGAGAGCAGTTCTAGTATTTAGTTTGCAGTCACAGTTTTCGGTGACAGTAAACCTTACAAAAAAATCCCGTTTCAAATTGAAACGGGATTTTTTTATATTGCAATTTAGCTCGATCTAACTCTGAAAACTGAGACTGAAAACTATCTAAGTACCACGTCCGTCACCACTTCACGTCTTAATTCCTCATTAATCATTTTAACGATTTTAGACTTTCCATGACTCAATTCCTCTCTCAAAACGGCAGATCCGAGTTCAACATAAAGCGTACTTCCTTTCAAGATAACGTTTTTAGTATACGTGTTCACGCCATTTCCCATTAGCTGCCTCCAAGCTTCTTTTACATCAATCTGATCCATTCCGGGCTGTAATTTGTTCACCTGAATAATCTGGTTCAAAACATCCCCAATTGTACTTTGACTATTTAGTCTTTTTGCCATCGTTTAAAATATTTATTGGTGCTGTTTTTTTATAATGATATTCTTTTTGCTGTTCGTTTTTAACAACAAACTCTTTGTCCGAAACTGAAATTAATTCCTCACTCCATTTCGCATAATCTGTTTTATAATCCAAAAAAGTTCCTTTATCTGTAAATCGAACCGAAACATTTTCGAATGTATTTGTGGTCAAAAAAGTGCCGTCAAGCTGCGCCATAACCTTCGTTCGTGTTCCTTTAGTTCCTTTAATCTGAAAGAAATCAAAGTTTTCATTCATTCCATAATCCTTCACATCTCCTTCATCAAAAACTACTTTTTCAATTTCCCAATAACCATTCAACTTAGCAATATCTGCCGGCTTAATTTGCTCTTTACAGCTTACAAACAAAAGCGACAAAACCAAAATTATAAAACTGTTTTTCATATAATACTATTTATGAGGAGCTAATCCTGCTGTCCGCTATATCTTTTCCTGGCTAAAGAAGCCAGAAAAAGGATACCGCTGCCATCAGGGCTAGGGCATCTATTTTCAAAAGAAATTTCGTGAACTACAAAGTTAACTTTATATCGTTAAATGTTAATATAAATACAGTAAAAGAAAAAGGATTTTTTGTACTAATGAGAGATTACTCAAAAATTGGTCTAAACCAATTTCCAGCCTTTTCGCAATAAAAAAATTTTACAATTGAGACAGAAAGCATGTTCTTCATCCAAATGATTTCCTCCTTTAGCATCACGCATTAAACACGATTTAACTTTGCAATGAGGTAAACCTGCTGTATGACCCAATTCATGTAAAACTAATTTATAAAACTGTTCAGTGTTGTTTTTTACAGACAATCTAAAATCAGAAACCACACAGGCTTTTCCGGGACGGTATCCCAATCCCATTACACCCCAATCTTTGATTCCATTTTTAGTTGTACTGATATCAGAATGTGACAATCCAACAATTACTGAGTCTTTTCCAATATTATTTTTAAGACTTTTAATAATACTGTCAGCGCGATATCTGTTTCTGGGTCTATAATAGGTATTGTCAGGAAAAGGAATAGTTGCCCTCAAAACCACATTTGGATTAACAGTCCTGATTTCAGAAAGCACTTTATTTGCTTGTTCAGATTTAAAATCACCCAAAGGCTGAAGTACAATAACTTTTTGAATTGCTGTTTTTTTCAGACTATTTTCATTATTCCTATTTGTACAAGAAATTAAACAGACAAACAGAATAAGAAAATAGCACTTCATAGTAATACTTATTTCTTAGTACGGATTCTTTTAATCATGCCAGCAAAAAATAAACCTAAACCCAGAACCAATAGAATATAATAAAAGGAAAGACTTTTATCTTTTAGCACATTCGCTAAAACAAAACACACCACACTTGCGAAATAAAAAGTAACAGGCGTTATATTCTTTAAAGAAGAAAAACTCATTGAATTATCTAAAATATTATTTGAAAAAACTATCTACAAATTCGTATTTATTAAAGACTTGCAAGTCTTCAATTCCTTCTCCAATTCCAATATATTTTACCGGAATCTGAAACTGATCTGAAATACCAATCACAACCCCGCCTTTTGCAGTTCCGTCTAATTTAGTTACGGCCAATGAAGTTACTTCAGTTGCAGCTGTAAACTGTTTTGCCTGCTCAAAAGCATTTTGACCAGTTGAACCATCTAAAACCAAAAGAACATCGTGAGGAGCATCAGCAACCACTTTTTGCATTACTCGTTTTACTTTAGTCAACTCGTTCATCAAATTGATTTTATTGTGCAAACGACCTGCGGTATCAATAATAACCACATCGGCATCTTGAGCAACGGCAGACTGTAAAGTATCAAAAGCTACAGATGCAGGATCACTACCCATATTTTGTCTTACGATTGGCACATCAACACGATCTGCCCAAACTTGTAACTGATCGATTGCAGCGGCACGAAACGTATCAGCAGCACCTAAAACCACTTTATAACCTGCTTTTTTAAACTGATAAGCCAGTTTACCAATAGTAGTTGTTTTACCAACCCCATTAACACCCACCACCATTAAAACATAGGGCTTTTTATCTTTCGGAATTTCAAATTCAGTTGCTTCTCCTCTATTGGTTTCAGACAATAAAGCACCTATTTCATCACGAAGAATCTGGTTCAATTCATCGGTTCCTAAATATTTATCTTCAGCAACACGTTTTTCAATTCTTGAGATAATTTTTAAAGTTGTATTTACACCAACATCTGATGCCACAAGAATTTCTTCCAGATTATCCAAAACATCGTCATCGACTTTTGATTTTCCGGCAACGGCTTTACTTAACTTTGAGAAAAAAGTAGTTTTTGATTTTTCAAGACCTTTGTCTAAAGTCTCTTTTTTATCAGTGGAGAATAATTTTTTAAAAAAACTCATTTTTTATAGGTTGTTAGTTTTTTAGATTATATGATTTTACCATCTAAATAATCTTTAATATTTAAAGAAAGCTAAAATTAGGCAGTCTTCTTTAAATTTTAGACAAATATAAAAAATAAAAAAGCTACTTCCGAATGAAAGTAGCTTTTCTATATAATGTGATTGTTATTATTTCTTTTTCAAGAAAGTATCAACTTCTTCAGGAGCCATAATAGATTCTACGAATGTATATGCACCAGTTTTAGGAGATTTCACCATTTTGATGGCTTTTGATAATCTCTTAGAAGATGTTTGTAACGATGCTACGGTTTTCTTTGCCATGATTCAAATGTTATTTGAAGCTTTTATAAAACTCTAATGGCAAAACCATTGAGATTTACAAAAATCTCTAATTATTACTTAATTTCTTTGTGAACAGTTACGCGTTTCAAGATTGGATTAAATTTTTTAATCTCTAATCTATCCGGAGTATTCTTTTTGTTCTTAGTTGTAATGTATCTAGAAGTTCCTGGAACACCAGAAGTCTTGTGCTCAGTACATTCTAAAATTACCTGGATTCTATTACCTTTCTTTGCCATCTTGCTATATATTTATTTAGGAAAAGATTATTTGATAAATCCTTCTGACTGCGCTTTTTTCAAAACTGCAGAAATTCCATTTTTATTAATTGTTTTTATCGTAGATGCTGCTACTCTAAGAGTAATCCATCTATCTTCTTCTGGAAGATAAAAACGCTTTTTAACTAAGTTTACAGAAAACTTTCTCTTAGTTTTGTTCATAGCGTGAGAAACGTTATTTCCTACCATCGCTCTTTTACCTGTAAGGTCACAAACTCTTGACATTATACTTATCTTTTATCGTTATTCAAAATCAGGGTGCAAAGAAAAGAAAAATAAACCATTGTAGCAAAAAATTAGTGCACATTTTTTAAAATTTCTTTCTGTAATATTTCTAAACTCTTAATCGTCGCTCTATCTATCACTTTTTCACGTGGTTGGCCAAAGTTAAATTCTTCCACAATTATGTCAGTCGGGGTAGCCAAAGCGATAAAAACAGCTCCAATTTCAGCATTTGAATCTCCTTTTGATGGTCCGGCGTTACCAGTTGTCGCGATTGCATAGTCTGTTTTAAGCATCTCTTTCACATTCAAAGCCATAGCCGAGGCAACCTCAGCACTAACGACCGAATATTGATCTACTACTGCTTGCGAGACACCGAGAACATTAACCTTTACCTCTGTAGCATACGAAACCACGCTTCCTTTGAAATAATTTGAAGCTCCCGGAACAGCCGATAAAAGCGATGCAATTTTGCCACCAGTAAAACTTTCTGCGGTTGAAATTGTCTTATTTTGTTTCGTCAATATTTTTCCAATTACAGTTTCGATTGTTTCATTTTCTTCGTAACCAACTATAATATCATGAATTATCGCATCTAAAGATTTCACATTTTCTTCAATTGCCGCTTCTAATTCTTCCTTATTCGTTCCTCTCCCGGTTAATCGCAAACGTACTCTTCCCGGATTTGGCAAGTAAGCCAATTTGATAAAATCCGGCAAATTATTCTCCCAGTCTTCAATACGCTCTGCCACCATACTCTCACCTTGTCCATACGTTAAAATGGTTTTATGAATAATATACGGACGTTTGTATTCGCGTACGATTTTCGGAATTATTTCTTCTTCAACCAAATATTTCATTTCATAAGGAACTCCGGGAAGCGAAATAAAAACAGTATTTTCTTTCTTCATCCACATTCCGGGTGCGGTACCAACCTGATTGTGCAATACCGTACAAGTTGACGGCACTAAAGCCTGATCTTTATTCAGTTGCGAAATAGGTCGCTTATAAAAACCTTCTATCAATTGAGTCACGTGTGCCAAAACTTCCGGATTCACAACCAGCTCGTCATCGAAATATTCGCAGAACGTTTTTTTGGTTACATCATCTTTTGTAGGACCTAATCCTCCGGTAATAATCACAACATCTACTTTGTTTTGCAATTGCGCAAAAGTATCCAGAATGTGTTTCTTATCATCACTTATCGAAATCATTTCATGTATTTCGACTCCAATTCTATCCAGTGATTTGGCAATAAAGCCGGAATTAGTATCAACGATTTGACCAATTAGAATTTCATCTCCAATTGTAATTATAGTTGCTTTCATATAAATGTATTTTTTTTACTTACAAGATCGTAAGTCATTATTAGAAAGTAGGTTGTTGCCGGAACGATTTGAGTAAGGAGTAGCAACGGCATCTCGATTTAGAAAAACGAGGCTTTTTCTTCCTACCGTCTGCACACATGCATTATAAATCAATTTTAAACACAAATTGCACCAATTTGCACCATTTTTAATAGTCAGCTTAGTTTGCGAAATTAATTTCACGAACGAAAATTAGTGACAATTAGTGGAATTCGTGTTTGTTTTTATAATTATATACAGACGGTAGCTTTTTTTGCCGTAGTTTTTGCTAATCGGAAATACAATAAATGACCCGACGCTATTTTTGACCTAATTTAAAAAGGGCAAAAATAGGGACATGCCCAATTATACGTCAAAGTCTTTTTTGATTTCTTTAATCGCTTCTTTAACCTGTATTTTTATGCTTTTGAAAGTTTCGATAATTTCTTTCTTCTTACCTTCTGCCTTTGTCCAGGCTTCTACCTGCAAAATCTCTTCAAAAGCCACATTTAGACCAATTAAATCTAAAGTAGGTTTTATTTTATGCGCATAAGCATACGCATATTTATGATCCTTCTTTTTAATTCCTTCTTTGATTTGTTTTAAATCCTCAGGAACTTCGGTAACAAATAATTTAAGAATTTCATTTACAAATTCCGGATCATTATCTGAAAGTGCATATACTTTCGAAAGGTTGTATTTTAAAGCCATTACTTTACCTGTATTCTAAATAATTTTTTATCTTCTAAAAAGCCTTCCAAAACATCATTTGGTTTAACTGACGCCACTCCTGCAGGTGTCCCTGTAAAAATAATATCTCCAATTTTAAGCGTAAAATATTGCGAAACATACGCAATAAGCTCATCAATTTTCCAGAGCATAAGCGCTGTATTACCTTTTTGAACGGTCTGAGAATTATTTGTTAACTCAAAACTAAGATTTTCCATCGAAACAAAATCGGTTTTTGGCAAAAAATCTCCTATAACAGCAGAACCATCAAATGCTTTCGCTTTTTCCCAAGGTAATCCTTTTGCTTTTAATTTATCCTGTAAATCCCTGGCAGTAAAATCAATACCCACACTAATTTCGTCATAATACTTATGTGCGAATTTAGGCTCGATATACTTTCCTACTTTATTAATTTTTACAATAATTTCAATTTCATGATGAATTTCCTCAGAAAATTCAGGAATTACAAACGGGTGTTGTTTCAACAAAACCGCCGAATCCGGTTTCATAAATATTACCGGCTCCGTTGGACGTTCGTTCTTTAATTCTTCGATATGATTGGTATAATTTCTACCGATACAGATAATCTTCATTTTTTTAGTATTCAGTTTTCAGTCGCAGTCGCAGTCGCAGTTGTGAACTGAAAACTGAGACTGGGACTGAAAACTTATTTCGTATTTAACTTTCTTAATTTAATCGCTGTCAAAACCTTTTTTGTATATAACGGAAAATCAGCATTTTGAATCCAGCTGAAATACCCCGGCTCTGTTTCCAGCACTTTATCTACTTTTACACCTTTGTGTTTTCCGAAGGTAAAAACCTCTTCGTTGTCTGCATCAAAAGCAATCATTCCGGCAAAATCAGCAATTTTTTTACGGGTTGTGAATTCAGACAATGATTTCATATCATTTTCTAAATCCGGATAACGGTCTAATTGTGCTTTTAGAATTTCGTAAGTTGCCATCGTATCCGCTTCTGCAGAATGGGCATTCTCCAAACTTTTTCCACAGTAAAATTTCAGAGCTGCACTCAAAGTACGCTCTTCCATTTTATGAAAAATAGTCTGCACATCTACCGAAACTTTGTTTTTCATATCAAAATCAACTCCGGCACGCAATAATTCTTCCGCCAATAACGGAATATCAAAACGATCTGAGTTAAAACCACCCAAATCGCTATCTTTTATCATGCTATGAATTTGTGGTGCCAGCTCATTAAAAGTAGGCTCGTTGGCTACTTTTTCATCTGTGATACCATGTACAGCTGTTGTTTGTGGTGGAATTGGAATTGTCGGATTAACCAACCAGGTTTTACTTTCTTTATTTCCGTTTGGAAAAACTTTGAATATTGAAATCTCTACGATTCGATCTTTTCCGATGTCTATTCCGGTTGTTTCAAGATCAAAAAAGCAGATTGGTTTGTTGAGTTTCAGTTCCATTTTTAGTTTTTATAAGATTACAAATGTAATTTTTAAAGCCGAATTTCCCTCTCTTATTTTTTATTTTTTTTAGTTAAAAAGGACGTTTCAATTTACAAAAAGGTTCTTTTACCCACTTTATTTAAATTAAGCTGATTTTTTATCAAAACGAAAAAACCCGGAAAAATTTAAAATTTTTCCGGGTTTTATTTTATTTATTAATTGATTTAGAAATCTCTATCGACATCAAAAGCTTCTAAATACTCTGCTACTCTTTTCACAAAACTTCCTCCTAAAGCACCATCTACAACCCTGTGGTCATAAGAATGTGACAAGAACATTTTTTGACGAATCCCGATGAAATCACCTTCCGGAGTTTCAATAACTGCCGGTACTTTACGAATTGCACCAAGAGCCAAGATTCCAACCTGAGGCTGATTAATAATTGGCGTTCCGAAAACACTTCCAAAAGTACCCACATTTGTTACAGTATAAGTCCCTCCTTGTGTATCGTCTGGTTTCAATTTTCCTGTTTTTGCACGGTTTCCTAAATCGTTCACCGCTTTGGCCATTCCCACAAGGTTTAACTGATCTGCATTTTTAATTACAGGTACAATTAAGTTTCCGTTTGGCAAGGCTGCTGCCATTCCTAAATTTATATTTTTCTTTTTGATAATATAATCACCATCAACAGAAATGTTCATTCCAGGGAAATCTTTTAATGCTTTTGCAACTGCTTCCATCATAATTGGCGTAAAAGTCAGTTTCTCACCTTCTCTTTTTTCGAAAGCCGTTTTAACTTTCTCTCTCCATTTTACAATGTTTGTCACATCAACTTCAATAAAGGACTGAACGTGCGCCGAAGTTTGCACAGAGGCTACCATGTATCCTGAAATCAGTTTACGCATTCTGTCCATTTCAATGATTTCATCCCCTCCATTTACAGAAACCGGGACAGCTTGCTGACTTTTTTGAACTACTGGTTCAGCCACTTTTTGAGCAGCCGGAGTCGCAGTCACAGTCTCAACTGGAGCACTCTTAGGAATTACTACACCAGTTTTACGATCTTCTATATATTTTAAAATATCTTCTTTTGTAACACGTCCATCTTTTCCTGAACCCTGAATACTATCCAATTCTGCAATCGAAATTCCTTCTTCTTTCGCAATATTTTTCACCAATGGAGAAAAGAACTTGTCAGATCCTGAAAAATCTTGTGGAGCTGCTACAGTTTCCTGAGCTGTTTCTATTGTTTTTTCGATAGCTGCAACTTCAGCCGGAACATTTGTTTCCTCAACTGCAACAGCAGTCGGAGCGTCACCTTCAGTCTCAATAATCGCAATAGTTTGTCCCACCTGAACCAAATCATCTTTACCAAATAATTGTTCAACTAAGATTCCCGACACTTCGCTTGGTACTTCACTGTCAACTTTGTCAGTTGCAATTTCCAGTACAGCCTCGTCAGCTTCAATTTTGTCTCCTACTTCTTTCAACCAGTTGGTAATAGTTGCTTCAGCGACACTTTCTCCCATTTTAGGAAGCTTTAATTCAAATCTTGCCATATTGTTAACCTCAAGGGTGATTTTGATTTTCCGATTGCGAAATTACTGAATATTTTAAATATAAATTACATTTAATATAATTTTTTACTCTATTTTTATAATTTGCCCCCTGTCATTTCGCGAATTGCTTCCAATAATAAAATTGGTGTTTTTGGGGAAAATCTTAAAAGTAATGTTCTTATCTTTAAGAGTTTCTATGATTTTGATACATTTTTTGAATGAAACATACTGATTATCCAAAATTATCTCTGTCTTACCAGCCCCTAAAACAAGGGACGAATTTACCATTTTTTCTTTTTTGAAATCGAAAAAGAGTACTTTATTTTTTAAAATAGAAGGTAATTTTTCAGACAAAATTCTATTTGAAGAGTAAAAAATATAACTTTCAGGCGTCCCTTTTACTTTTGGTTTTCCCTGAAACATTTTGATAAAGGAAAAAAGTATAATTCCAATTTTAATAAAAAAGGTAAAAAACCAGGATTTCTTAAAATGCTTTTGATAAAAGAACGTCATGGCTTCCTGAAAACGATTCATGTATTTCTCGTCCTTAACCGTACTTTCTCCTTTATAATGCAAAACGGTCGTTTCAGGAAAATAATAATTTGTTTTTTGTTTTTGCAATGCGCGATACGACAAATCAATATCATCTGCATACATAAAACAGTTTTCATCAAAACCATCAAGTTCATGATATAAATCGCGTTGCATAAACATAAAGGCGCCAACCAAAATTGCTACTTTTCCGGTTTCATTTTCATTTATATGCAGGGCATAATATTGATTGAATAATTTCCATTTTGGAAAAAGTTTATACAAACCAAAGACTTTTGTAAAAGCGACCCAGGGCGTTGGAATTCCGCGTTTGCTTTCTGGCAGAAAACTTCCGGTTCCGTCAATCAATTTACAACCTATGATTCCAGGATTTTTTTGCTTTTCGGCGAAAGCCCAAATTTTAATAAAAGTATCTTCTGCAACAACGGTATCCGGATTTAAAATGCAAATGTATTTTCCTTTGGCTTCAGAAACTCCAATATTATTTCCTTTAGGGAATCCGAAATTCTCTTTATTTTGAATCAATTTTACAGATGGAAAGCGTTCCTGCATCATCAGACAGCTATCATCTGTCGAATTATTATCAATGACAATAATTTCGGCATCAAGCGTACTAAGTGCCTCCTGAACACTCAAAACGCATTGTTCCAGAAAGTAACGTACATTATAATTAAGGATAATTACCGATAATTGCATGAAAAATTGAACTGTTGATTTTTTGGAAAGTTAGAAATTTTCTGTTAATCCCAATCGTAATGACCAATCGTTTTTACTGATTCCGTAATCCAGGGCAAGATTACTGTTGTTCTTTTTGTTCCATTTAATACGAATTCCGGTTCCGACAGCCGGATGCCATTTATCAAATTTATAGGTATCCAACTGTGAAACTGATGAAATATTACCGAAAAAGACGGCTCCAAAAAAACCATTTCTGGTAATATCCGTTCTATATTCCGTTTCTAAATAAATCAGTGCATTACTACGATATCTGTTTTTAGTAAAACCGCGCCCCGTTTTTCCATCACGATCCCAACCGATGCTTGGTAAATCAAGATAATGGGGTTTACCTCCAAAAGTTGACCAATAAAAAGCCCGAGAAGCCCAAACGCGATGTTTTGTTGTACTGAAAGAATGGTATTTTCGGGCATCAAAATATAAAGATTGCCATTTATTTCCGTCAACACCACTTGTATTTATTCTCAAATCGGCTTCAACATAAAGCCCTCCTTCCGGATTAACGATATTTTTTCTGGAATCATACAAACCCTGAATAGCAAAACCAAAAGAAGTTTCATTTGAAAAATCTCCATTCATGTATTTTACGTAATCGGTTTCTTCATCGATATAGGATTCTTCAGATATATTTTGATAATTATCATATAGAAAACCAACCCCCAATCGGTAATTACCTACTACTTTCCGTGTAATAAATTGATAGAAACGCCATTGTTGATAATCTAAGGTCGACATTTCCTCTTTTGTATTATGATCGCCTAAGCCGTAAGTAAGCTGTGGATATATCAGATAACGGTAATCACCAATAAAATTCCATTTATTGTCTTTTGTATAAATATACGACTGAATTGGGAACACATATTGCTTGCTGAAACTAAAGTAAGGAGAAAACGAAACCTGTGACATGTTGGTCGTTTCATGATCTTCACCTAAATAAAAAGTAGTTAAAAAAGAAACTACTAATCCATTTGAATTGTTAGCTCCCACAGGAACAGGCAATAACGAAAATGCTAATTTTCTATCTTTTTGGCTGTTTATGGAATCATTCTTTTTGAAGATCTTTCGAATGACATCTAAAATATCTTTGCTTTGCACGGAAGTACTGTCATTTTGCGAATAGCAAAATGGCGAAATAAAAAAAACAAACCAGATAAATTTGATTTTTAAACTATTCATTAAAAAGCTTTTAAGAATGCATTCTTACAAATTTAAAATTTTATTAAGACAAATACATGATTTTGAAAAGAATTAAAGAAAGAAAAAATTGTTTCAAGTTTCAGGTTTCAGGTTTCAGGTTTTGCTGAACCTGAAACCTGAAACAGCTTCCCTACAGGTGTAATTGAATTTTATATTTATTGCAGATTTTCATTACGAATAACATAATAGTAGAAAAAACTAGACTCCAAATAATTCCTGGAACTCCCTCTCTAAAATATTCAGGTATAATTTCTATTTTGAAAGCTAAATTGAAATAATAAATTACGCCAGGCAAAATATAAATCAATAACGGATTTGCGGCGGCGGGCATGAAAAAATCACTCCACTTTGTTTGCTTTTTTACTTCCATCAACCAATAAAGAAAGTAAAACAAAACCGTACAAATTGCCGCTGAAAACATGGTCCATGAAGGTGTTCCTTTTATTTTTGAAATTCCAAAATAAGGACGAAGAAAATACCCCACAGCAAAAAAGAAAATGGCAAAACCAATTACAGGCCAATTAATTTTAGGTCCTACTTTTTGATCAAAAAACAATAATGAAATAATTACGCCAGCACTTACCAAAGATGCATGCGTTAAATGTCCGGCTATAAAACTAAGCGGAGAAGATTGCTGTATTACAGATCCTTCGATTAAATTCATAGCATTTGCGGCTATACAAAATACTAAAAAAGTAATCATTGTCCATAATCTTCCCGAAACAAGCCAGTAGTAAACTACCGTAAAGAGATAAGCCCAGCCAATTAAACCTAGAATTCCCCACCATTTTGGCGTCATTCCTATCTCTCCAGTATCCTGAACATATAAAAAATAAAGCGCAATCAAAACGAACATTCCGCCATATTGCAATATATACTTTAACCAAAGCGGAAAATCTTTAGGGTATTTATTCCAAATAGGAATAGGCATTGCATAGGCTAAAAGTCCCCAAAAAGCAGGTGCTATTAACATTTTTGAGGCATCGTAACCATACTCGGCATTTACCATAAAAATACCAATAATAATTAGTGCCAATGCCCGTTTTAAAGTATGAGTCCAGATCGTTTTCGTACTATCACCTTTAAGCAATCTTGCGTTAAATGCAAATGGAACAGACATTCCGACAATAAATAAGAAAGAGGGAAAAACAAGATCAACAAAAGTCATCGCGTCTGCATCTGCCGGCATGTGTTTCATCCATTGTGGTACATTTTTAACACTCGCAAGCTCGTTTACAAAAATCATTACAAAAATGGTAATTCCGCGTAAAGCATCTATAGAAACAATTCTTTTATTATACAAGTCCTCTTTAATTTTCATAAAATGTTACATTATTGATTTTAACAAATATAAAAGAATAGTCGAAATGTCAGATTAGATTTTAATAATAAATAGAAGAGCAAGTGTTTTGCCTTAAAATCTTTACAATTAAACATTAAAAATCCTATTCAATTCTTTATTTTTGCAGCATGTTATCATTCTTAAAATCAAAACCGTACTTACAGGACCTTCTTACTGGAAATTATGTTGATATTCATTCACATTTGTTACCAGGAATTGATGATGGTGCCAAAACAATAGCAGACACGGGCAAACTTGCCAAATCTTTTCAGGAAATGGGTGTCACACAATTTATTACAACTCCCCATATCAGTCATTACATCTGGAACAACTCCCCGGAAGCAATTATAGCCAAACAGGAAGAAACCAAGCTTTTATTAGAAGGAGAAAATATTAAAATACCCTTTCAGGCTGCTGCAGAATATTTCATGGATGACTGGTTTGAAAGCCATTTTCAAAATGAAAAGCTACTTACCTTAAAAGACAATTATGTACTGGTTGAAATGTCATATATGAATGCCCCGGTGCAATTGTATAAGATTCTTTTCGATTTGCAGGTTGCAGGATATATCCCTGTTTTAGCACATCCAGAAAGATATTTATTTTATCATAAAAACTTCAATGAATACAATAAACTAAAGAAAGCAGGCTGTATGTTTCAATTGAATTTATTGGCTGTGGTAGGTTATTATGGAAGCGAAATCACTAAAGTAGCAGAAGAGCTTCTAAAAAAAGGAATGTATGATTTTGTTGGTACCGATGTTCACCATAACAATCATATTGCATCCTTTAAGCAAAAAATAAAAATTGACAATACCAATATTCCTGCCTTAAAGCAAATTATTGCCAATAATCAATTTTTCAAATTCTAATTTTTTTTTTTCAAACTTTAAAACATAAAAAAAGGGATCAATTAATTAATTGATCCCTTTTTTTATGTTTTAGTTTTTTGTCTATTTTGATAACAACTTCTTATACCAAGGTTTTTTATCTTCTCTCACGCCATAACCATAACCGTAGCCATAACCTTTAGTAGAATCTGTATCATTAAGAACAATACACATATTTGGTAATTTCTTTTCTTTATAGAACGTATTTGCAATCGCCAACATACGTTTTTCTAAAACATTAGCACGCATTACATATACGAAGGTATCAGCATTTTTAGCTATTAAAATAGTATCTGTAACCAGGCTTACCGGAGCAGTATCCACAATAATATAATCGTATTCTTTCTTAAGTTCTTCAAAAAGCTGATCTACCCTTTTACTCATTAATAATTCAGCCGGGTTTGGTGGAATCACACCTGAAGGGAGAATAAAGAAATTCTCATATCCTTTATGTTTTATGATAAAATCCTGAACTTTTTTATCATTTGAAGACAAATAATTGGTTAAACCTAAACTAGGAACATCAATATATTCACCAAATTTTGGGTTTCTAATATCCGCACCAATTAACAACACTCTTCTTCCTGATAAAGCAAATGTAGCGGCCAGATTTACGGATATAAAAGTTTTTCCTTCTGATGGAAAGGTAGACGTAACAAATACAGTCTTGGCGAGCCCTTCTGGAACTTTATTCAACATAAATTCCAGATTGGTTCTTACAATACGTATTGCTTCAGCTGAACTGGTTCTGCTTTCCGATTTTATTAATTCAGCAATATCATCAGAAGTTGGTACGTCTCCAATAAACGGAATTTGTGTTTTACCTTCTAAATCTAACTTGCTCTTGATTTTTGTATCCAGTAAATCGTCTGCATAAATAATACCGAATGGGACTAATAAACCTAATAACATTCCTGCTAAATAAATGATCTTCTTCTTTGGACTAATTGGATCTTTTTCTGCTTTAGCAGCGTCAATAACACGAGCATTTGGTTCTGTCGCCGCTAATGAAATAGCAGTTTCTTCCCGCTTTTGAAGTAAGTATAAATACAATTCTTCTTTTACTTTTTGTTGCCTTGCAATTACTCTAAATTGACGCTCCTGAACCGGAATCTTACCTATTTTACTATTTAAAATCCCTTCCTGACTTTTTATATCGCGATTTTGAATTTGCAAATTAGCCTGCATACGTCTTAAACTGGCAGCAACATTAGATTTCAAAGAAGATATTTGTGCATCTAACTTAATTACGGAAGGATTTTCAGCAGTAGCTGATTTCAATATTCTATTTCGATCTAATACCAATTGATTATAAGAACTAATCAACCCGCTTGCATCTCCATTGTCAGAAACTATATTGGTTGGTAACAAGTCTGAATTAGTGCTTTTCTTCATAAAATCCAGCATAGAAGAAACAACATTCAGTTGAATTTCCGCTTCTACTCCTTTTTTGTCGTATTCACTTGAACCTTCAATAAAAAGTTTTGCTTCAGATTCGATATCTGTCAATTTATTAGCTTTTTTGAAGGTTTCTACATCCTGTTCTACTCCATCCAATTCCTGTGCTATTAAAGCTAGCCTGGTTGCAATAAATTTAGATGTATTTTCAGAAATGTAATTTTTATCCTCTGCAGCATTTTCATTATAAATTTCAATCATGGTATCTAAAAAGTTTTCTGCTTTTTTTGATACGGGATCAGCGATTGAAATATTAACGACACTACTGGTTTTACTGACGGGTTCTACTTTTAATCCTTTTCTAAATCCTTCTGTTACTTCGTCTAACGGACTCCCTACAATTCTTACTGATTTAAAACGTCCGGTGTGATTTTTCCCATAAAAAGAAGTTTTAGTAAGTGCAAGCGTTCCAATTCTGGTTGCTATTTTTTCACCATAATTAAATTCATTTTTAGACGATAAAATAAATTTCTCTTTTGAATCCGCTTCCGTTTCATCTTCTAAACGAAAAGAATTTGAACTTAAAAGTTCACAATTCAAATCAAATTTAGCTTTATCAAATACATTATTTTTATTGTAAAAATAAACATGAATAGGGCTATCTGCATATATGTTACGATCTACCACATTTCCTTTAACATATAAGTCAACATTAAGATCAAGTTCTTTTATTGTGCTTTCGACTAATGTTCTTGATTTTAAAATTTCTATTTCATTATCAACATTATTTTTCAAACCACCTCCCATGCCTAAATCAGCAAAAGCGGATAATTCGGACAACATCCCACCTTTTTTTTCGTCTTTAACTAAGATAGTAGTCGTCGCTTCGTAACTGGGTGTGGTATAACGTAAATACAAAAAAGCCAAAATTAAACCAATTACCACACTTAATAAAAACCAACGCCAGTGTACTAAATATTTTTCTAATTGCTCTCTAAGGTTAACCTCTTCGATTTCATCTTCTATAATATCGTTATAAAAATCTTGCTTTTGCATTTTGGTATTTTAATTTTATTTAAAGATTAGGACAGAAAGCGACACTAAAATCGAGATCGCTGAGATAATTACAGAAGTATTTGGACCCACTGCTGAAGAATTGATTCTTGTTTTATTTGGCTCCACATACACCACATCATTTTGAGCCAGGTAATAAAAAGGAGAATTAATAAAATCTGATTTCGTAATATCAACTCTATTGTAGGATTTAACACCATTCGTTTCTCGAATCACTAAAATATTATCACGTTTACCATATATCGTTAAATCTTTGGCCATACTTAAGGCTTCAACCAAAGTGACTCTTTCAGAGGCAATAGGGTACGTTCCTGGCAAATTTACTTCGCCTTGTAAGGAAACTTTAAAATTTGTAATACGAAGATTGACAATTGGATTTTTTATATAAACACCTATTTTAGTCTGTAATAGCTGAAGTGCTTCCGTTCGCGTTAAACCACCAAGCTTTAATTTTCCTACAACAGGAAATTCAATATTTCCGCTCTGATCTACTAAATATAACTGAACCGTTTGTTGCCCTTGTGCGATATCAAGCCTATTGTTAGTTGAAATGCTATAAGTCCTTAAATTAAAAGGGATAGCCACTTCAGGATCATCAGCTGATACAATAATCATCAGCAAATCGTCTGGTTGAATTTTAATTTCGTAGGAGTTACTATTTTGCTGTGCAGCCATACTGTCAATATTTTGATAATACACAACATCTTGTTTAGATCCACAAGAAAGGCATAAAAATAAAAGCAATACAATAGAACTTATTTTTATAAAGGAAGTTTTAGATTTCATTAAGGGTATAATTTTAAGACGGCAAATATAAGAATTAACGAATTGAATTCTCCTGATTTTTTATTCCTGTTTAAAGTTTTACTTTTAAACTTTAACATATAAAGATTTTATCTTATTTTAGGAACATTGTGACAAAATTATCAATAGGCATTTTCTTCTCCGGAAACAACATTGATAACGGTTTTTATTATTATTTTTATATCCAGTAATAGACTCCAATTTTCAATATACCAGATATCATACTCGACTCTGTTTTCCATATCAATTAATTCTCTTGTTTCACCACGATATCCATTTACCTGCGCCCATCCAGTAATCCCTGGTTTAGCATACTGCCGTACTAAATAATTATTAATAAGCTCACTATATTGTTTGGTATGATTCACCATATGAGGCCTCGGACCAACAACAGACATATCACCAAAAAAAACATTAAAAAACTGCGGTAGCTCATCGATACTTGTTTTACGCATAAATGCTCCAAACTTCGTTACCCGACTATCCCCTTTTTTTGCCTGTTTTTTATCAGCAGCACCATTAAGACGCATACTTCTAAATTTCCAGCAGGTAAAGGAGCGATTATCTCTTCCGGAACGTTCTTGCTTAAAAAGAATAGGTCCAGGAGACTCTAATTTTATCATTAACATAATTATGGGAAACAACCACGGGAAAATCAATAAAATAACCAGAGAAGAAAAAACAACATCAAAAGCCTTTTTTAATAATCTATTTACCGTAAACTCAAGCGGCTCCGGACGAAACATTAGCACCGGTGTATTCTCATAAAAGGAAAGCTCAACTTTATTCGATTTGGTGTACAATTGAAAATCAGGAATAAACTTAATACGAACCATATTATGTTCACAGATTCGTGTTAATTTATTGATTATTTCAATATTGTCAATATGCAACGCCACATACATTTCATCTACTTCCTCATTTATTATGAATTCTTCAATATCATCAAATCCACCTACAAGAGTTGAAGAAATAAAAGCAAATGGATCTAACTTTTCATCAAAAAAACCTAAAAAACGATAACCAAAAGTTAAATCTTTTGCTAACGTTTTCCTAATACGTTCTCCGGCATCATTTGCTCCAATTATAATAAAACTTCTAAAATTATATCCTTTCGCCCTAATGTACTTGAGAAGCTTCATTGATAAATAACGAGAAATCATTAATAATGCAAAGAAAAAGGAATAAAAATAGAACAATCGTAATCTTGAGATATCCGAATATTTTAAGAATACAACAAAAATTGCAATTACCGCAGCATGAATAAGAACCTTTTTTATCGTTCGGTATATTATCGATTCAATACGCTCTATCCTTACAATTCTATAAGAATCCCTAAAAAGCAATAAACCAATCCAAACTAAATTGCATAATAAAGAAACTGTTTGCACTTCTTTCAAAAATAGTTTATCTAAAGTTCCAAATCGCACTAACGCAGACAAGACTATACTTACATTTAACAATACTACATCCCAAATTACAAACAGTAACTTAAAATATCGGGAGAAGTGAAATTGGGATAATTCTTTTAAAATTTTCATATTAATTACTATTCCTTTTAGTAATATCCGCAAAATGCTTCGCATATTGCTCTACAATAATTTCCCAATCGTAAATATTTTCTATTTTAATTCGGTTTTCAAGTAACATGGATTGAAAACGAATATTATTATATTCTACATCTAACAAATGTTTTGTAACATCATCTGCCCCTTTAAAATAAATTGCATCATTACCTAGAATATATCTATTGAAATCATTATCATTGGCAGAGATCAAACTGTTTGAAGCCATTGCTTCTAATAAAGATGGATTAGTTCCTCCAACGGTATGACCATGAAAGTAAATATTAGAATAATAACGTAAATTATTTAATATCTCAATATTGTAAATTCCGCCAATAAAGTTAATTTGGGAAGAAGCAGAAAACTTGTTTTTTAAATAATTACCATATGCCGTATCGTTATTACCAACCACCAAAAAAGGACGAGAAAGATTTGCTTTAGCAACCCCATCTAAAATAATCTCTATACTATTTTCAGGCTCTAATCTGGCAATCAACATATCATAATTGTGAGGTTGTAAATTATATTTAGATAAAACCTCTACATTATTCTTTTCAAAAAGAGTTGCGCCATAGGCTATATAAGTAGAATCTGCTTTGTATGTTTCTTTAAGATAATTTTGAATTCCTATAGAATCTGAAATCAAATGATCACTGTATTTTACACCTAATGATTCAGCATACTTCAAAAACTTTTTTACTTTTTCAGAATACTTAGTTCTTTTCCATTCCAAACCATCCATATTTGTAGTTACTACAGCTTTTTTTGGCATCAACCAACCCCAGATAGAACTACTGGTATATCCTAATTGTAAAACAATATCACAATTGCGTTTTCTAACATCTAAAATACAATTCAAATCATAAATAAATTGACCAGCAGTCCCCAATTTATGTTCAGGATCGTAGCAATGTAGAATTTGCACACCATTCCATACTTTTTCCTGATAAGGATGATTATGCGAATTGTAAACGATGACTTCGAATCCTCTTTTTAACAATCCTAAAGCAAGATATTCTGCACATTGTTCAAAACCACCATAATGATTAGGAATTCCTCTTGTTCCTAATATTGCTATTTTCATCTATATAAATTATTAAAGTTTGAGAACTACTCTTTTGAAACGTTCGACTTGAAGTCACTTATACTCTTAATTTCTCCATTATTATAATAAATAAACTTATCGTTATTGCCATAATAGGAATTATTATCTAAAGACAAACAATTATTTTTATTAAAATCTACTGGTAATCTTAAAGAGGCTGTTCTACCATTTGTAAAACTATTATCATTTATTTCAACATCTGATTTACCAAGTAGTGGAAAATAAACTAATACATGAACCCCTGCACTAGTATCTGGTCTTACGTCATGCGACCACCCATAACCAGCATAAATGGATTTATTATTGGAAAAAGAACATTTTTTAAATCCATCAAGGCAATGCTCCTGCCAGAACTCTATTGCCTGTTCACAGTAAGAAATACTGTTGTTCCTAAAAATAATATTAGAAAACACTTTTGAAGGACTTCTGCCCTGTGCAGTAAATCCTGCATCATAAACATTTTTAATAGAACAATATTCAACATAGCAATTAGCGGCACTTTCCCAAAATTCAATTCCATTACCATACCTAATGAAACCATTACCAAATCCTTTAAGATAAGCACCTCCAATATTCTTAATATCGAGATTTTTAATTCTTACATTTCTCACATTTACTCCTTGAACACCATGACTACCACCCCCTTCAACTCTTAGATTCGATATTGTCAAGTTATTACTTAAAGTTATAATATTTCCGTTGCAGGCAAAATATATTTTGTTGTTGGGCTTCAGTGATGCATAAATATATAAGATCCCTTTCTCATCAAAAAAATCACCATCTTTTTTTAACAAATTTAACGCTTTACACTTATTACCATAAATTTCTCCCTTAATCATTAGGAATCCAACATTTTCATTTTGATCGGATTTCAACCCTCCTAACAAATTACTATTTATATCTACTTGCCAAACATTTTGAAAATTAGTTGGGAAAATCATATTTGGAGATATGATGCGATATCCACTTATCAAAGGTTTAATACCTTTTCCATAAGACGATATTGTTGTTGGTAAACTGTCTTCAATTTTTATTTTAGGAATATTTAGATAAAATGTATCACTGGCATGAAATAAATAAGTATTCCCTTGCTGAAAATCTTTAAGGGTTTTCCATGGGCTTTTAACGGATGTCCCCGTATTTTGATCATTGCCAGATTGAGAAATAAAATAAATCTTTTGTGAGTATCCATTTAATATAAATATCAGCAAAAGAAAAAAACTTTTCATAAATAAATATCTACAATACAACATATCAAAACCATAAAGAAGAAAATTTGATAAAGATTAATACTCCAAGCTCAATGCATAGTTTATTGAAGCGCATTAATACATTAAAAATTCTTATTTTCCCCTATTGTTATATGAATTATTTCAAATCCCCTGTTCATTAATCCTAAAGCGAGATACTCGGCACATTGCTCGAAACCTCCGTAATAATTTGTTATACTACGAGTACCCAATATTGCTTTTTTTATTGCTTTTTTTTTAAATTAAAATTGGCTAAAATTTAGCGATATTTATTTAAGTTTATTTACTATTCGTGGAATCAATTTATCAGAATTGCCATTTATTATATCTTGTTCGGTAAATTTTAAAAATAAAATTTCGCCATAATACGGTCTTGATCTATCATAAACAACACAAATTTCTCCTTCATTATTTTGTGTAACGTCTGGATATGACACCTCTCTACTATCTAACAATAATTTATATTTCCATGTAATTCCATTATCCACGGATAAAAAAGCTGTCAATTTGTTTCTAGTTAAACTATTATTCAGAACAAATAAAAGATTACCCGATTTTAATTTTCCAAAGAAGAATCTACTAGAAGTAGTTGGTCCAAGATCGTTAAATTTAACAGGAGTTTCCCATTTTTGACCTCCATCGAAGCTTTTTGTACTATAAATTCCATCTGAAGTTCTTAACATACATATGAGATAATTTTCGTCTACGGAAACTATCATGTGTTCATCATAAGATCTTATTGAATTATTAAGGTTTATTTTAGAAAAAGAAGATGGAACTACAAGCTCATCTATTCCATCATAATATCCATTATAAATGTATGCTCCATTATAATCCTTGGACAATATATAATTACCTTTTACATCAAACACCCCAAGATTCCATGCAGAAACAGGAAAAATCATTTTAGAACTATCATCACCCAAAGGTGTAGGTTTTACGTTCATTACACCATTGAAGAGCCTAACGGGTTTAGTAATTTTAATTTCATTATTTGCATCTTTAATTTTTACTTTCCAGAGACCACCCGCACCATAATCCCAAACCCCCAATGTCTTTGTCCATGATAAATTAAGATTAT
Source organism: Flavobacterium frigidimaris (assembly GCF_002217275.1). Lineage (NCBI taxonomy): Bacteria > Pseudomonadati > Bacteroidota > Flavobacteriia > Flavobacteriales > Flavobacteriaceae > Flavobacterium > Flavobacterium frigidimaris. Next base: position 93,468 of record NZ_MUGV01000026.1, on the reverse strand, counting down.
TAAATTTGTCATTCCACAATGAAGGATCTATCATTCTTAAAGATTCATCAGAAGGAACTATTCGTAATCTATTTGGAGTCCAAGTTTGTCCCATATCATCACTTGTTGAAAGCACAATATAGTTTCCTGGTAATTCTCCTGTTTCTCCTGCATACCATGCAACAAATATTTTATCATCTTTAATTCCTATGGTTGGACATCCCTGCCATCCTCTTGTCTTACCATTTGGATTTTGCATTTCATTATATTGAAATAGAGTTTTAGACTCATCATCATTATTAAGTACTGAATAATAATTAGGTCCGCTAGTAGAATCTATTGGTTTTGATGAAAAGCTAATTGCATTTTTATTTGGCACCGAAGACATTTCATCACAGGATGAAAAAAAAATTAAAATAGCAAATTGTAAAAAAAATATCTTTGAATAAAATTTAGTAATCATCTTCCTTTTATTTATAAATTAAAAAAATAGTTTATATATTATTTCTCAAGCAAATCAGTATATATTTTTATTAAGCCTTCATAGTGTTTCCCTGGTGAAAAATGTTCTTCAGCAAATTTTCTTGAAGCTACTGATAATGTTAAATAATCTTCGTCACTCAATTGATTAGCTTTTAGAATACTTAGCTTAAGCTCTTCCTCTGATCCGTGAGAAAAAAGAAATCCTGAAGTATTTTCTATCACTATTTCTGGTATTCCACCAATATTTGCACCTATAACGGGTTTTCCTAAGGTTAAAGCTTCAATTACAGCCATCGGATTATTTTCATACCATTCAGATGGAGTTACTACAAATGATGCATTTAAAATGACATTTTGCAACTCTTCTCCTTTTAGGAAACCTAAAAACTCTACATTATTTGTAGCCTCTAATATTAATGATTCCATTTCTTCCCCAGTCCCTGCAATTTTTAATTGAATGTTAGGTAATTTAGCAAATGCCTGTATTAATGTTTTTAGTCCCTTTTCTTTTGATAGTCTTCCAGCATATAAAAAATAATCGCCTTTTTTATTATTAGCAATTTTACTGTTTAATAAAGGATCGAAGTTATATAAATGTGAAGTAATGTGTTGTAACTCTCGATTGTATTTATTGTGAATAGTTGCCGAAAATTTGCTTACAAATATTAAACGATCGAACATTTTATGAATAGGATAAAATGTGTCGCGATAATACGCTTCCAATGCAAATACAGTACTGAACAATCTGCTTCCCTTAACACATTTATTTACAATTCCTTGATAATGCTTTTTCCCCTCACATTTTTCACAAACTTCATTTTTATTATTTAGAAAGAGATAAGCCGAACAAACAAACTTGTAATCATGTACAGATACAACAATTGGTACTTTATATTCCTTCAATACTTTTAATATTGAAGAAGTAAGGCTTCCATAAAAAATATGTAAATGCGCGATATCAGGTCTTTCAATTTCAATTAATTCTTTTAATCTTTCCGCGGCATCTCTATTATAAAAAAAAGATGGTATGTTAGACATTTTTTGAATTAATGACTGCTTTGTAAAATCATTATTTGATGCAAAGAAATTAGATTCAGAACATAATTCGTTTTCGCTGAAATCCATAGCAAAATGAATAACCTGATGTCCATATTCTCTGAGCAAATTGGCTGTATTAAAATAAACACTGTCTGAACCACCTCTGATATAGTGATATTTGTTAATTTGAAGTATTTTAAGCATTCTTTATACTATTATTTTGAGCAAGTCTATGTAAAACAATTAAAGTTAATGGCGAATATGTAAAAAAACCATTTGTAAAGATTAAAATTAAAAAAAGAAGAACTGAAATAATGTCTCTATATGTTGTTAAGTATTTATAAAAGGAATATACATATATACATAAACCGAAGATTCCCAATGAAAATAAGATATCTAAGATATCATTATGCATCCATATTGCCACTCCAATTTTTTTATTATTAAACTCATATGATGATCTAGGGCCTCTTCCAATAATATTGTTAAAGGAAAATCCATCACCTTTAACTTCTTCAAACATGTTAAACCAAATTATACTTCTACTTGCGGTATATTCATCCTGACCTTGTTTATTAGTGTTGAATGTATTTGAAATCAAAGTATCAATTTTTTCAAAAGATTTATTATTTACAGAACCTATAATTATATATAGAATTACAAAAGAAAATAGAATCTTTATAGTAACACTTGCCATTCTTCCGGTATTAATAGTACGAAAGTAAGATAATAACGAAATTAATATTGCTAAAAATCCCGATCTAACACCAACATATATACCTGCTAGACCGATAAAAACAGAAATTATGAACTTTTTTTTACTTATAAAATAATAAAGTAAAAATGCACAATAATAAGAAAATTGATGTGGTATTATAAATCCAACTAAATAAAATCGATCTTCATAAAATCTTTCAGATGAATATAAATAATATAAAGATATTAAGCAAATCGAAAAACATATCAATATTTTCTCTTGCTTTTTAGATAATTTTTCAATTTGACAGTTGGTAAAAAACAGAAGTAAACTACACGTGATTATGATATTAATCATATAGCTCGCATTGTTTGCAAAAGAGTTTTTAAAGAAAATTGAATAATAAACAAATACTAGTAAAAGAAATAATTGTCTTTTATCAAATTTACTTTTGTAAATAATTGAAATAAATACAATAATATTTACATATGGTATAAAGCTATTTTCTACTGTGTATGTTAAAACATCTTTCGCTCCAGATAAATAAAATTCCAAAAATTGAATTATTGGAATAATCATTATAAACAGCAATAATTCTGAACTTCTAAGGAATGGTTTAGGGTGCTTCATTATTGAATATTACTGATGAACAATCTTTTATATTTTATTCTTAAAATCATTTGAGATATTTGAAGTTCAGGAGAAAACAAAACTGACAATATTCTGAAAAATAAGGCTACAAGTCTAAATCTATGTTTATACTTAAGATATTTCATGTGAAAAGAAGATGATAATTTATACATAAATAAAGAAAATGACGAAACCGTTATTACTTTCTTATAACTCTTCTCAGAATAACTGTCTATGTTGTCATTTATAGCTCTTTCTTCAGATAATTTTTTAATGTAAAGTCTTGATTTATGTTGAATCAAACCCGAAGCAGTAATAGTATTTCCCTTTCTAATTCGTTGTAGATATAATGACGATTGTAAATTTGATAATTTAAATCCATTATCAATACATCTTAAAATAAAATCATAATCTTCAACAGTCGGAATTCTATACTTAACTAATTTATTATATACATTTTTTTTAGCTAGCCAAATGTGAAGTACAGGAGATACATATTTACTAGCTCGTAAAATTTCTTCATGATTTTGCAAATACTTCTCTTCTTGTATTACCTCCCCATCTTCATTTATCATGACAACATTAAGTCCAACCAAATCAATTTCTGGATTGTTCAACAAAAAATCGTATTGTTTTTCAATCCTTTCAGGCAAACTGACATCATCACCATCCATTCGTGCAAAATACTCACCACTTGCTTTTGAAATGGCAAAATTAAGACTCTCTACTATTTTTTTGTTCTCAGTATTTCTAAAAAGTTTTATTCTTTTATCAATTGAGGCTAGATTTAATAAAATTGAATATGTACTGTCTGTGGAACAATCATCAACAATAATTATTTCCAAATTTTTATATGTCTGATCCATTATACTTCTAATGGCCTCTTCAACAAAATTTTCTACATTAAATGTTGGTATTAATACTGAAATTAATGGCTCAGGATTACAAGATGATAACATTCCTAATTTATTTTTAGCTTAAAGTATTAATTATTTGTTCTTTGAACAAATTCTTCTATATTAAAATCGTTGAATTTGGTGTAATTCTTATACTTTAAATCATCTTTCCACAGATAAGCAAATGAAAAAGCCTCATGTCCAAATGATTTTGCATAAAAAAGTAGAGAAGTTGTAAAACCATAAACTTTTAGATTCTTTGAACATAAAAACACTTTTTCCATAACTATATCATCTGCAATTAATTTAACATTTGTGTATTTTTCTAATATAGTAATTACATGCTTCCTATTCTCTGCATTTTGATATGGATGAAATTTTAAATAAACTTCTTCGCTATTCAGTTTTTTAGCTAACAATTCTATACTATCAAAAAAAAGAGAACTGCTCAAATTGTCTTGCTCAATTATACTTTCTAATAATAAAACACTTACATTGTCAGGTATTTGTTTTGATACTGCTGTTTTTTCTTGATGTATACTTATAATTCGTTTTTCATAACCAATGACATTCTGAAAACTTTTAGGTGATATCCCATAAAACACTGGTAATAATTTTTTATCAAAATATTTTAATTCACTATTAGAACTAACCCTAAAATATCTATTCTGCCCCCATAAACCTGATTTATTAAATATCAAAGCTATAAGTCTTTTTTTAATATTTACTGGAGGATTATAAAGACGATAGGACAAGCAATTAGAACCTTCCTCCATTATATTTATTTTAGTGCATTTTTTATTACTACCTAATATTTGAAAAAGAGGATGAGCAATATGCGGTAAATAAATTTGATATAAACCAATATTCGCATTAAGCAATTTCTCATCAACTTTCTTAATCAACTGCCATTTTAAAAAAAAATTCGAATAATTTGTATTATTTAATAATTCAAATTCGGCATTTAAATTTATTTGATCCGTAAAATCAATTTTATAATTCCTTGTAGATATAAAAAATATTTCTTCATTTTTTAATGAAAGGGATTCTATTATACTTTGTGCTACAATGTATGTAATGTGAGTATGTACCAAAAAAATATGCTTCATCCAAAAACAATTATAAATTAAAAAATAAAGAAATAAAAGAAAATATAATCAGTAATATTATAGAAGGAACACTGACATTCTTTTCAAAATTCCAGAAAGATTCATTACCCAAAGACCTGTAAGAATATAAAGCGGTAAACCAGCAGTAAAAACCTAAATGTCCAGCAATCATTCCTACTGGTATTGCATAAATTCCGATATAATTACTTAACAATATCGTTAGTGAAATAAAAATTAACCCTGATATACCGTCAGCAATATGTGATATTACATGGTTAGTAGTTAAATAGACCTGAATATGCATCGCTCCAAAACGGTGAGTAAAGAAAGCCCATCCTAAAGCGGCCCAAACTCCCATGCTAACAAATGACACTTCAGAATTAATTAATTTTAAAAAAGGATTTATTAAAATAGAAGTTAATATAAAACCAATAATAAATACTAAATGGCTTAGACGCATTCCTCTTTTAATTGTAATTTTCAATGAATCTAAATCATTCTTAACTCGATATATTGCCATTGTAGATAGTTTACTGTAGAATGGAGCCATCGAAATTTCTCTAATTTGAGTTATCAATCTAATCGCCAATAAATATGAGGCTACAGAAGCTGTATTGCCAAATTGGGCATATACAATAGAAGTAATATTAGTTACACCGGCTGACATTAATCCGCCAATTCCACTACGCCAAGCAGGATTCCAAATTTCTTTGATAATTTTCTTGTCGATTGGTTGAGTCAAATCTAATTTTGAAAAAAAACCATTATCGATTCTTTTACATAAAATCCAATCACGTACTGAAGCCACAATTAACCAAAATTGATTAGCAATAACTAAATTTAATAATGAAGGTGCCCACAGCAATACGCCTAAACTACTAATAATAGCCCCTAAAGATGTTAATGTTTCTACTCTACGTACTAATGCAATTTTATTTAGACCTTCAAGAAAGTTCATATAAGAACGAGAAAAAAAACTAATACAAGAAGCTACTATAACTATTCCCCATGCAATCCATGCCTGATTAGGTAAATTAACATTAGACACAGGCTTTATCATAGACCAAGTTCCTATCGTCGTCATTAATAAAAACACTATTAATGTTAACCTTCGATATAAAAACAACATAGTTGCAACAATGGAAGATAATAGAGGAATATTGCATTCATTAATTTCTGCTACCTCTTTTTTAGTGGTAAAAGTACCTATATCTTTAGCTCCACCGAAAGCAAAAGATATAATCCTTGAAAAAGTTTGACGAAATCCAAAATCTGCTAAAGATTGCAATCCAATAATTGTTGAAAACAAATACCATAATATAATATCTTCAGGACTAAATTTTTTTAAAATAAGAGGTAAAATCCCCACTAAAGTGAATGCTTTTGTAGAATAACTCATCCATGTCATCAAAGTGGGTGAATTCCAAAAGTTATGTTTCTTTATGTTATAATTTAAATTTAGTATTTTCACTTTAATTTTTAAAAATTTAGATAATTCCAAAACAATTATTCATAAGATTATACTTTTAAATTTGCCATACAGAAAAAAGAAACAATTTTTTTTCAATTCATTGTTATGTAAGCAAAAAAGTACTTCTAGGCTAATGTTATAATTTAAGAAATTTAATTATTGTCGATATTACAAAGAATATAAAAAATCAATATAAACATAATTTCAAGATACAGACATAATGCATCCTTTTTTATCAATAATTGACAAATTCACAGTTTTAAATACTGTAGTTTTTAAAACTATGAATGAAATTTTTCCTCAATCCTTTTAGCTTTTCATTGTTATAACCAAAAAAAACTATTTTATTCACTTCTGCTGCTTCTAAATCATTAAATGAATCTCCAATTAAACATGTTTCATCATTATTATAATTATTTTCAGTCATTAAATCTTCAACTAATTTATTTTTGGGAGTTGGTGATCCATGAATTGAAGAAAAATATTTAGACAATCCTAATTTTTCGCAAATATATCTCAGTTCATTACCATCTGAACCTGAGACAATATGCATTTTATATTTTAAGTAGTTTTCTTTTATGAAATTTAAAGAGTCATTAATTAGCAATTTAGAATTTAAAAGATTTTCAAGCATTACTACCGAAAATTCCTCTGCTAAAACTTTTATTTCTGAATCTGTAACAGACTCTTTTCTTATTTCTTCAAAAAAATATCTAAATTTATTATATCTCGAAAGCCCTCCATTATTTCTATGGTATTCCATTAAAAGCGAAACCTGATCCTGAGGATAATTCTGCAAAACAATTTCAAAACCTTTGTCACGTACAGGCATTGAATCCATGATAACTCCATCAAAATCCCATAGAATTATTTTAAATTTATCCATTTGAATGTTTATAAATTAATTCTGCTAATTCAAAATCGTCTTCCCAATCAACATCAAACGATTTATGTCCAGACTGTTCCATTAAGAAAGGTTTTACTCCAATTCTATCCTTGTTATTTAAATAAACATTTTTAGAAGCAATGAAGAATGCGCTGTCGATTTCATACAAAGGCATTAAATCTTGTGTTCTTGGCCATTTAATATCTGTCAGCCTATTTATTAAATCATTTTTCTCTTTTGACCATAAAAAATTTTGTATAGTTTTTACACTCATTAAAGAATCATAACCTTCATTTAAAGTCTGAAAATAAGTTTTGACAGCGTTGTCATAATCTTCACCCATAACAAATGGAGAAGTAACATGAGTCCATAAAATATGGGACATAGTACATATGGAGGGAACATAATTTACTAAATCAATTAGATTTGTACTACTTAATGCCAGATCATCAGGACGTTCTATAATTTTTAGTCTACTTTCTTGTTTAGCAATTTTTTTTCCGTAATCTAAAGATGCTTCATCATTTGAAGACAAAACAATCTCATCAATTCGTTTTGTCTTTATAAGTTGATTCAACTTAACTTCTAATAGACCGTTCGGAAAACCAGCAAATATTCTGGTATTTTTATTTGCTACTCTTTCACTGCCTTTTCTTGTAGGCAAAAACACACTAACAGTTTCCATCTGGTATTATTTATATAGTTCCGAATAAACAGATTCCTGCGATAACCCTTTATATTTTGTAGGAGTAAAAGATTTTAAAGCAAAATTGTTTTTTGAAAAATTTCTAAACAAATATTCGTTTTCATTAAATAATTCTAGTTTATGTTGCGTAATTTCTCCATTGTAACCATCATATCCACAAACTATCAACTCTTTAACTTTCATCTCTTTTACCAATTGAAGAACTAAAGAAGTAATTGAGCTTTTATATCTATCCGTTACATTGATTTCCGAAAGTTGAAACGAATTAAATTTAAAATTTACTGGTATATATGTTCCCATCGCTCTAGGATAAGGTGGTAATATTGCAATTCTATTATTGGGAATTGAATTAAATACTTTTTCTAATCGATGGCCTTCATTACCAGCTAAACAATGAAATTGTTTATTACTACAATCATTCAAATAACTTACATTTCGTGAACTTGAATGTATGATAACAACCTCCGGATTTAATGATAGATAATTCCTTATTGCATCAATATGTTCCCTAACGCTATCACCCCCACCAACAATTAAAGCTTTTTGAAATAATTCGGTCGGATTGTATTCGTTTAATGTTTCATTATCTTTTAATCCTTTGGACTGGTTACTAAGTGCTCTGATTATACTATTGTATGAATAATATCTTTTTCCAACCCAGTCCATAACATCCTTTTGAGGAAGTGAATTGGCTCCTGATACCATATAGGGTAAATTTGTACCCCATTCATATTCTTTTTGTAATTGAGAAAAAGCATCTGTAACTGAAGACAGTGCGTTGAAATCAACTTCTATATTATTTCTCTGATTTAAAGCTGTCAACAAAAGTTCTGTTTTTAAATTTCCAGCACCTCTTCCCATTCCGGTGATAGTTGCATCAACCATATCTGCACCGCATTCAATTGCAGTTAAGGTATTTACAAGTGCCAATTCTAAATTATTATGACCGTGAAAACCAATCTTAGTTTTCATTTGGGAACGAACCAGAGAAAAAATTTCTTTTACATCTTCAGGGTAGACACCTCCATACGAATCAACCATATAAAAATAATCTGCTACACCATCTACATATTTTAGATTAGATAAAAAGTCTGGAAGATTTTTCCATTTAGACATATACATAACATTGAAACCTACTTCAAATCCCATTGATTTAACTTTTTTGGCCAAATCAATCGCTCTCAATAATTGTTCGGGATCAATAGCAATTCTTACCATTGTAATTATACCTAAACATGGCTTCAATAATTCTTCAACTGTCTCTAATTTTATATTTTTTTCATCAAGTATAACTACTAATTTCTTATTTGATATAACAGATAGCTTTTTTAAAACAAAATCGGGACAATAAAAATATTCTCCATAGTATCCGGATAACTTTGGGCTTCTATAACCTACCTCTAAATATTCTACAGGCAAGTCATTCATAGCTGTTAAATAAGTATCAACTAAATTTTTATCAAAATCCCAATTTGTATAATACCCCCCATCACGTAATGTACAATCTAATATTTTCATATGTATATTTTCTTTTTTATTAAAAGAGTATTTCCTTTTTAAATTTACAAGTTGATTAAAACATTTGTCTTTAGCTTGTAGTTATTTATGCTCCTTCCCAATTAAACCACTGATATGAAATATTAAATCTTATCAGTCAAATAATTTAATAAAGCACCTTTCGTTGTATTAAAAATTAAATAATTTTACTTTTTACAAATTTTTCAGTAATGTAAATATAACATTTAACTTCACGACACAGCTTCGCCCTTCCAACTCCCACTAGTAGAAATCAGAAAAAGCTAAAATGGCTGCAAATATATTGACAATTTTTAGACTTTTAAGACAATATTTTGAACTAATTATTTCAAAATTAACAACATACGATAGTTGGCTAAAAGTCAAACAGATACGTTTTTCTTTGAAAGAATTCATTTATATTTTCGCGAAAATAACATCTTAAAAAGGAACATAAAAATTACAAACCAAGAAATGTCCTATTATTATATATTTAAAACGTAATTATTTTACTAAGAAAAAATAGGAGTCAGAAAAAAACTAACTATTTGTTAAACAAATTTTGAAGATATTAAACGTAGCATAAATTCTTAAATTGCTTTTATTTTTCTTTTTAACTTAATTTTGAAATTAAATAGACAAGTCAAAAATAGAGATGAAAAAACTAGCTTTCCTCTTCTTCCTAATGCTCAACTCAATACAGGCCCAAATCTCCGGCTGTACAGATCCGCTATCGAAAAATTATAATTCGAAGGCAACGGTAAATGACGGAAGCTGCGATTATGAAACTTTCAAAACAAAACCAATAGTCACACACAGACTAAGTGATTCCATTAAGGAGACTTCAGGATTAGTATCTTTTGAGCAATTACTTTGGACACACAATGACGATCATGATAAAACCATTTACGGATTAGATTCTTTAGGAAAAATTAGGCGAAAAATTGTGCTGGATCAAACCCTTAATCACGACTGGGAAGAAATTTCCCAAGACAGTTCCCATATTTACATTGGCGATTTTGGTAATAACGCTTCAGGAAACCGCACTGATTTACACATTCTTAAAATAGAAAAGAAATCTTTTTTAGCGGAAAAACCAGTTATTGAAACTATTTCCTTCTCTTATTCAGATCAAACTGATTTGACTCCACAAAAACCAAACACGACCAATTTTGACTGCGAAGCTTTTATCGTTTCTAAAGACAGTATTTATCTGTTTACAAAACAATGGCACTCCTCTAAAACAAGTATTTATGTGCTCCCCAATCAAAGCGGAAATCATATTGCACAATTTAAAAAAACGCTGGATACGAAAGGTCTTGTTACTGGCGCCACTTATCTGGAAGCAAAAAAATTGATTGTGCTTTGCGGTTATTCTAAATTCGGAAAGCCGTTTTTATATTTATTATATGATTTTAAAAATTCTGATTTTCTGTCAGGAAATAAACGCCGTATTGATCTCCAGTTATCTTTTCATCAAATAGAAGGAATTGCTACAAATAATGGTTTGCACTATTATCTGACTAATGAAGCTTTGGTTCGAAAACCTATTTTGAATGTTCCGCAACAAATTCATTATTTTGACTTAAGTCCGATTCTGAATTCCTATCTCCATAAATAATTCGCAAATCGCAATATAATAGCTTACTTTTGCAAAAAAGTTGTGATTTGTAAAACCTTCATAACTTATAATTTATAACTCATATTTTACAAAGTGAATTACTTATCCGTTGAAAACATCTCGAAGTCTTTTGGTGAAAGAACATTATTTGACAACATTTCATTTGGTATTAATAAAGACCAAAAAATAGCTTTTATTGCCAAAAATGGTTCTGGAAAAACAACCATTATGAGCATCATTAATGGTTTGGATGAACCAGATACGGGACAGGTTGTTTTGCGAAAAGGAATCCGCATGGCTTTTCTTTCTCAGGATAATAATTTACAGGAAGAGTTAACCATTGAAGAAAGCATTTTTGCTTCTGACAATGAAACCTTGAAAGTAATCGAAGCTTACGAAAAAGCGCTTGAAAACCCAGACGACGAAGAAGCCTATCAAAAAGCTTTTGACGGAATGGATCAGCATAATGCGTGGGATTTTGAAACGCAATACAAACAGATTTTATTCAAACTAAAACTGGAAGATTTTAAACTTAAAGTAAAAAATCTTTCGGGTGGACAAAAGAAACGTCTTTCCCTGGCTATTATTTTAATTAATCGTCCGGATTTATTGATTTTAGATGAGCCAACGAATCACCTGGATCTTGAAATGATCGAATGGCTGGAGAGTTATTTTGCTAAAGAAAATATTACGCTATTTATGGTAACGCACGACCGTTTCTTTTTGGAGCGTGTTTGTAATGAAATCATCGAATTGGATAACGGAAAATTATACCAATACAAAGGAAATTACTCTTACTACTTAGAGAAAAAAGAAGAGCGAATTACCTCTGAAAATGCCAGTGTAGACAAAGCAAAAAACCTATTCGTAAAAGAATTGGAGTGGATGCGCCGTCAGCCAAAAGCGAGAACGACAAAATCGAAATCGCGTCAGGATGATTTTTACCTTATTAAGGAAAAAGCGCAAAGTCGTCGCCAGGAAAATAAAGTGGAACTCGAAATTAACATGGAACGTATGGGAAGCAAGATTATCGAGCTTCACAAAATTTCAAAAAAATTCAAGGATCATGTTATTCTGGACAATTTCAGCTTTGATTTTCAACGTGGAGCACGTATTGGAATCATTGGTAAAAACGGAACCGGAAAATCTACTTTTTTAAATCTTCTTACCGGAACACTTCCGCTTGATAGTGGCCGTGTCGTAAAAGGTGATACCATTAAAATTGGCTATTACACACAAAGCGGAATCAATCCGAAACCAAATCAGCGTGTAATTGATATTATTAAAGAATACGGAGAATTTATTCCGTTGGCAAAAGGCAGAATGATTTCGGCTTCACAATTGTTGGAACGCTTTCTTTTTGATGCTAAAAAACAATATGATTTTGTCGAAAAATTAAGTGGTGGCGAGTTGAAACGTTTGTATTTATGTACGGTTTTAATTCAGAATCCGAACTTTTTGATTCTGGATGAGCCAACAAATGATTTAGATATTGTAACGCTTAATGTTTTGGAAAGTTTCCTTTTAGATTATCCGGGATGTTTACTTGTTGTTTCGCACGACCGTTATTTCATGGATAAAATTGTGGATCACTTATTTATCTTTAGAGGAAAAGGTGAAATCGAAAACTTCCCAGGAAATTATTCTGATTTCAGAGCTTATGAAGACAGTGCTGATGTTGCTCAAAAAGAAGAAAACAAAGCCGAAAAGAAAGATTGGAAACAAAACAATCCAACAGGAAATTTAACTTTCAATGAGCAAAAAGAATATCAAAAACTAGAAAGAGAAATTAAAGATCTGGAGATTGATAAAACCAAAATCGAACAATTATTTTCTGATGGAAAAGTTGCCGATGCTGATATCGAGAAAAAAGCAAATGAGCTACAAAACATCATTAATAAAATAGACCAGAAAGAAGAACGTTGGTTTGAGCTTTCGGCTAAAATCGAAGGATAATTTTTTAGTTTTCAGTCTCAGTCGCAGTTTTCAGTTTGTTTTGTGATACTATTTTTATTTAATATAAGTTTTTTCTTATTTTTTTATTATTCTTGTAAAAAATTAAACAATGAATTTTAAAGAATTATTAGCTTATAAAAAGTCATGTGAACTTGCTATGGACCTATTTGAACTTTCAAAAACATTTCCAAAAGAAGAAAAATATTCACTAACAGATCAAATAAGAAGATCCTCAAGAAGTGTTTCTGCAAATATTGCAGAATCCTATAGAAAAAGACGATACGTAAATCATTTTATAAGCAAACTAACCGATAGCGATGCAGAAAATTCAGAAACATTTGTTTGGCTTGAATTTGCTTTACAATGTAAATATATCAATCAGGAAGTATTTGATATATTAAATAAGAAAAGCATTGAAATTGGCAAACTAATAAACTACATGATCAATAATCCGAACAAATTTGGTTGCAATATTTCACAATAAAAACTGAAAACTGCCACTGTGACTGAAAACTTATTATATTAGCCTCACTAAATATTACATTTTTAAAAACCATGAAATACATCTTAACATCATTATTAGCATTAACCCTTTTTATCTCTTGCAATCCTAGCGATAGTCAACCAACCAAAACGGATTACACTGTTGAAAACGAAAAAGAAATTGTTGATTATATTGCTAAAAACAAATTAACAGCAAAAAGAACCGATTCTGGTTTATATTATGTTATCAACGAACCTGGAGATGGTGCGCAACCAACTGCAAGCTCAAATGTAACTGTAGTTTACAAAGGATATTTTACTAATGGAACTGTTTTTGACCAAAGCAAACCTGCAGGGCTTTCCTTCGGATTAAATCAGGTAATTAAAGGCTGGACAGAAGGTATTCCTTTTTTTAAAGTTGGAGGAAGCGGTATACTATTAGTTCCCTCGCATTTAGGTTATGGCAGTTATAACTATGGTAGTATTCCCGGAGGCTCAGTACTTATTTTTGATGTTAAGTTGAGCTCAATAAATTAATCACAGAAGATTTCTATTCCCTAAATACAAAGGACCTTAATAAAACATTTTATTAAGGTCCTTTTTTTATTAGTAAAGAATAACATCTTTACATAATAACAAAATACGGCTATTCAATTTTACGATAACCTAAATTTTATTATGTAATAATCCATAAAAATCATGTAAAAATTAATAAATCTGTTTTCCGAGCTTTGTTTTAGTGAAAATGAATTCACAAAATAAAAACTATATAAAATGGAAAATTTACATAATCCCGATGGAACTAAACGTGAGGTATTAACAGGAATGTTTTCAGATCGTGACAGCATAGAAAGAGCTTACGATAATTTAAGCGAAAGAGGTTATACAAAAGATGAAATTAACCTTATCATGTCTGATGAAACCAGAAAAAAACATTACTCAGACAAAGACGACCATTCTGAACTTGGAACAAAAGCAGCTGAAACAGCCGGAACAGGTTCTGCCATTGGAGGGACAATTGGAGCAATTGCAGGAGTTGTTGCTGCAATAGGAACGAGTCTTGTTATTCCTGGTTTAGGATTAATTGTTGCCGGTCCATTAGCTGCAGGATTAGCAGGTGCGGGTGCTGGCGGAATTGCCGGAGGTATAATTGGCGCCTTAGTAGGATCAGGAATTCCTGAAGACAGAGCAAAAATTTATGAAGATGGAATTAAAGACGGTCATGTTGTCTTAGGCGTTCACCCGCGTAATAGCGAAGATGCCGAATATCTTGAACAACAATGGAAAGCAAATAATGCACTGAATATCTACAGATAATCTTTTTCTTTTTCAATAAAAAAACCACAACAAAATTTAATTCTGTTGTGGTTTTTTCTATTTTTTAAAACAAGAATTTCTCGAATTTACACAATTTTTATCATCGACCTTGTGGCTGTGACTGAAAACTGAGACTGAAAATTACCCCTGAAAATGTGACTAAAAACTACCAGGGAATCGGATTATAATCTTTTAGAAATTTTCCACACCAATGTTTTCCGGTATTGATTCCATCAAATAAAGGATCCATAACTCTCGCTGCACCATCCACAATATCCAATGGTGGCTGAAAATCTTCTAGCTCCTGCTTTTTCTTTGCCAATTCAGCAGGATCTTCATCAGTTACCCACCCTGTATCAACGGCATTCATAAATATACCGTGTTTCGCCAAGGTTCCTGAAGAGGTATGCGTTAACATATTCAAAGCCGCTTTTGCCATATTCGTATGCGGATGGCGGTCTTCTTTAAAAAATCGATGAAATTTTCCTTCCATCGCCGAAACATTGATAATGTGTTTTTGTCCTGTATTATCCTTCTTCATTACTTCTGAAAGTCGGTTGCACAAGACAAAAGGTGCCACTGAATTCACCAATTGCACTTCAATCATTTCAGTCGTTTCTATTTGCCCCAGTCGCAAACGCCAACTGTTTGTTTTCCGCAAATCGACCTGCTGTAAATCGGCATCGAGTTCTCCTTCGGGAAAAACTTCATTCGCCACTAAGGCATTATCAAAAGAATAGGGAATTTGAGATAATTGAGCAGAAGCACGCAAACCTATTCCGGGTTCGGGTCCGTGCCAGGTGACAGGCATGTTTTCGTTTGAAGAAGCTGCGCTGGTCAACATTTTTAATTCGTCTAAACAATTAAGATGATCCAATAATAATTCTTGTGCCTGTTGCGGAAGTGCACTTATTGGCAAGTTTTCATTCTCCATCAAATGCGAATAGAATCCGGCTGGCCTCCTAACCGTTTGCGCTGCATTATTAATTAAAATATCAAGACGTTCGTATTTTTGCTCAATAAAATTACAGAAAATCTCAACGCTTGGAATGTGTCTTAAGTCTAAACCATGAATTTTCAACCGATGTCCCCATTCCATAAAATCATCTTCCTTAGCAAAACGCAAAGCTGAGTCAACAGGAAAACGAGTAGTAGCAATAACAGTTGCTCCTCCACGCAAAAGCATCAAAGTAATATGATAACCAATTTTTAAACGAGAACCGGTAATAATAGCAATTTGTCCTTTTACATCTGCCGTCTGAAAACGTTTTGCGTAATTAAAATCACCACAATCTGTACACATAGTATCATAAAAGTGATGCATTTTAGTAAATTCCGTTTTACAGACATAACAATTTCGGGGTGTTTCCAGTTCTAATTGTTCTTTATGAACGAGATCATTATAGGCCAGTAATTTAGGCGCAACAAATATGCTCGCTTCACGTGCATGTCTAATTCCGGTTTCCTTACGAGCTGTTTTGTCTTTCTTTTCCTTTTTTCGTTTGGCTGCCTGTACTCCGTCTTTAACTCTTCTGGAAAACTCACCTCTGTCTGGTCTGGAAAACATTCCGGCTTCTTTAATTAAAGCTATTCTTTGCTCTTTCGGAATATCAAATATTTGATCGGTATTAGTATTCAATTGTGCCAAAATAGCAATGCATCGATTAATTTCTTCAGAAGATATTATGCTATTCTCTTCTATTTCCTCCTTCAACATCATAAAAAATGTATTACTATTAGCTTAATTTAAAGTCCGCAAATATAGTCTTTTTACAAGTCGTAAAGTCGAAAGTCATAAAGTCGAAAGCTGAAAACTAATAGTTGTACTTTGTGACTTTATGACTTTTCGCTTTATGACTTTCTACTTTTTTGTATCTTCGCACTTGTAAATTCTATTATGCTATTTCAAGTAAAATCTTATCTAAAATTCCTGTGGAATTCAAAAAACGAACACGGTGTCCATTCTCCGTTTGTTTTTAATCTATTGACGAAATGTTTTTACGATAAAAAGTCGAAGCCTGAATATACAATTCTGAAAAACTATAGAAAATCATTACTTCAGAATAAAAATTTTATTGAAGTAACCGATTTTGGTGCCGGCTCAAAAGTTTTCAAATCAAACAGAAGACAAATTTCGAAGATTGCATCAACAGCCGGAATTTCTCCAAGACGAGCCGAATTATTATTTAGAGTTACAAATTATTTTCAACCCGCAACTATTCTGGAAATAGGAACCTCATTAGGTTTGGCAACTTCTGCCCTCGCTTTAGGCAATACTAATGCAAAAGTAATCACTTTAGAAGGTTGTCCTGAAACTGCAAATCAATGTCAATTACAATTACAAAAATTCAGTTTCAATAATGTAAATTCAATTGTAACAGAATTTGAAAAATACTTTGAAGATATTAAACTGAGACTGAAAACTGAAACTGAAAACTTCAACCTAATTTATTTCGACGGCAATCACTCTAAAAAAGCCACTTTAGCCTATTTCGATCTTTTATTGCACACTATTAATAACGATTCGGTTTGGATTTTCGACGATATTCATTGGTCACCAGAAATGGAAGAAGCCTGGGAAATTATTAAAAACCATCCTCAAGTAACCGTTACGATTGATACTTTTCAATGGGGATTTGTCTTTTTCAGATACGAACAGCCAAAAGAGCACTTTGTGATTAGAGCATAAAAAAAGGCAATCATTTCTGATTGCCTTTTTAATACTAATTCAATTTATCTAACTTTTATTTTTTAGATTCTTTATTTTCTTCAGATTTAGCTCCCATTCTGTTTAAAGTATACATTGGAGCAAATTTCACTTTTAAACCTGCAATTTTTCTGTTATCTTCAGAAGTTAAACCTTCTTTTTCAACTGTATTTTTACGGCTGTCAAGTGCTTCGTACATCAATTTAATCTCATCCCAGTCTTCACGAGAATAACTGTCTTTATTATCTTCAACTGTGTGAACAAATTGTTGGTAAACACTATGAATATTTTGGGCATTTACCCATGAAAAACTCATATCGTCTCCAATTTTCCCTTCACCAAACAAAGCGTTACGCAATTGTTGTTTCGGACTTGGAGCAGGTGGGGCAAAAACGGCGGTCATTTCATTTTTAAATTCTTCGTATTTAACTTTACTTGCATTTATCCTTTCGGTTTCAGCAGTATTGTCTTTAATGTCAGCAAGTGCCAATTGTGCATTTTCAGCTCTTCTGTCATATTCAGCTTCTACATCTTTCCAATCGGCTTTCAAATCGTCAGCTTTCACATTTTTCACTGAATCGACATAGGCTACATACGAGTCAATTGTCTTTTGAGCTTTTTCTTGTTTTTCGTCTTTACATGATGTAAAACTCAATGCAATTAATGCAATTCCTGATAATAATTGTATGTTTTTCATAATTATTGATTGTTTAATTAATACATTAACAAATGTATCTAATAACCTAATATCAAAAATTACATCATTACCATGTTTTTAATATTAAAAAGATTTTAAACATGTAAAACTTGCAGAATAATGATAATTTTATAAAATAAATCAAAAAAAGTATAATTAATTCAAAAAAAATATATTTATTATTTAATCGTGGTGTAAACCAAAAGATGTTTTTGTAACAAAAATCAATTTCGCGCTACTTATCGTTTATTGAAAAGTGTTTTGTACTTTTAAATCCAAAATTGTAAAACGAAATGGCAAATCCATTAATTAAAATAACTGACATTAAACGAAATTTTGTACTTGGTAATGAAATCGTTTATGTCTTAAAAGGAATAGATTTACAAATCAACAAAGGAGAATATGTAGCTTTAATGGGGCCATCAGGATCCGGGAAATCGACTCTAATGAATTTGCTTGGTTGTCTTGATACACCAACTTCCGGACATTATGTTTTAAACGGAAAAGATGTCAGCCAGATGAAAGATGATGAACTGGCAGGAATTCGAAATAAAGAAATTGGTTTTGTCTTTCAGACTTTTAATCTTTTGCCTAGAACGACAGCTTTAGATAATGTTGCCTTACCTATGATTTACGCAGGCTATTCTAAATCAGACAGAAATGAACGTGCTAAAGAAGTTTTAACACAGGTAAATCTTGCCGATAGAATGGATCACCAACCCAATCAGCTTTCTGGAGGACAACGCCAACGTGTTGCCATTGCCCGTGCTTTGGTTAACAAACCTTCGATTATTTTAGCCGATGAACCAACCGGAAACTTAGACAGTAAAACTTCTGTGGAAATCATGAAACTTTTTGGAGATATTCACGCACAGGGAAATACTGTCATTCTGGTAACCCACGAAGAAGATATTGCAGCTTATGCACATCGCGTAATTCGTTTGCGAGATGGTTTGATTGAAAGCGATACGACTAAATAATTGTAGATTTCTGATTTTAGATTTTAGATTGCTCGTGTAACTTATACTTTGCGATTTTAAATCGATATAAAAACAATTTTAGATTCCAAATATTAAATCTAAAATCAGAAATCTAAAATCTAAAATAAATGAAGGTATATACAAAAACCGGAGATAAAGGAACAACGGCTCTCTTTGGAGGCACGCGCGTTCCTAAAGATCACATCAGAATTGACAGTTACGGAACTGTTGACGAATTGAATTCTTATATAGGTCTCATTCGTGATCAGGAAATGGATTCTCATTACAAAACGATTTTGATTGAAATTCAGGATCGTCTTTTTACGGTAGGCGCCATTTTGGCAACGCCACAAGAAAAAGAAGTTTTAAAAAACGGTGAACTTCGTTTAAAAAATCTCGGAATTATTGATTCTGATATTGAATTATTAGAAAATGAAATTGATAAAATGGAAGAAAGCCTTCCGCAGATGACGCATTTTGTTTTACCTGGAGGCCATCAAACTGTGTCATATTGTCATATTGCACGTTGTGTATGCCGTCGCGCAGAGCGTTTGGCAGTGCATTTAAGTCATAATGAACACGTTCCTGAAATCGCAATCAGGTACTTAAACCGACTTTCTGACTACCTTTTTGTCTTGGCACGGAAGTTGTCCTCAGACTTAAAAGCGGAGGAAGTGAAATGGATTCCGAGGAAGTAAACAGTTAACAGTCGCAGTCACAGTTTTCTCTGAAAAAACGAATTCTTGAAAAGAAATTAAAGAATCGCATTTTCTCAGATTTACACTGTAAACTGTCACTTAAAACGGAATACTTCAAAAAGAAGTAAACAGTAGCTATTTCAAGTTTTCAGACTGAAAACTGGCACTGAAAACTGAATACTATAAAGGACGTTCTTAAATTTTATTAAAATAAATCAAAATTTACTTGTCTTTTTCAGTAAAAAATTTATTTTTGCACAAACTAAACAGATAACAGATGTATTGGACATTAGAATTAGCATCTTATTTAAGTGATGCGCCATGGCCTGCTAACAAAGACGAACTTATTGACTACGCCATTAGAGCTGGTGCTCCATTAGAAGTAGTAGAAAACCTTCAGTCAATTGAAGATGAAGGAGAGATATATGAATCAATGGAAGAAATTTGGCCTGATTATCCAACAGACGAAGATTATCTTTGGAATGAGGATGAATATTAAAAAATAAACCAAAGGAAAAAGTCTCATCACAGAGGCTTTTTTTTTGGTTCTAAATACAACATTTACATATAATAGAAATATAACAAATCATGAGTTTCATAAACAGTATTATAAAAGTCTTTGTAGGTGATAAATCACAGAAAGATGTCAAAGCTTTACAACCTTATTTAAACAAAATTAAAACATTCGAAACCAGCTTAATGAGTTTGTCTCACGACGAATTGAGAGCCAGAACCGTATATTTTAAAGACAGAATAAAACAAGCCAGAGCTGATAAAGATGCTAAAATTACTTCGCTTAAAGCGGAAGTAGAAAACATCGAAGACATCGATAAAAGAGAAGATCTTTATGATGCTATTGATGCTCTTGAAAAAGAAGCTTACGAAATATCAGAGAAAACTTTATTGGAAATTCTTCCGGAAGCATTCTCTGTAGTTAAAGAAACCGCACGTCGTTTTAAAGATAATTCCTTTATTGAAGTTACTGCAACTCCAAAAGACCGCGAACTTTCAGCTTCAAAAACATATATCACTATTGAAGGTGAAAAAGCAACCTGGGCTAACAAATGGAATGCCGCTGGTAAAGAAATTACCTGGGACATGATTCATTATGATGTTCAGTTAATTGGAGGTATGGTTTTACACGAAGGTAAAGTTGCCGAAATGCAAACAGGAGAAGGTAAAACTTTGGTTGCTACACTTCCACTTTACTTGAATGCTTTAACTGGAAACGGAGTTCACTTAGTAACGGTGAATGATTATTTGGCAAAACGTGATAGTACATGGAAAGCGCCTTTATTCGAATTTCACGGTTTAACAGTTGATTGTATTGATAATCACCAACCAAGTACAGAGCAAAGAAAAAAAGCATACGACGCTGATATCACTTACGGAACCAACAACGAATTTGGTTTTGACTATTTAAGAGATAACATGGCACACTCGCCAGGCGATTTAGTACAAAGAAAACACAACTATGCGATTGTCGATGAGGTCGATTCTGTATTAATTGATGATGCAAGAACTCCTCTTATTATTTCAGGACCAGTTCCTCAGGGAGACCGTCATGAATTTAATGAATTGAAACCAAAAATCGAAAATCTGGTTGCACTACAACGTCAATTAGCAAATAATTTCTTAGCAGAAGCTAAAAAATTAATCAAAGAAGGAAATACTAAAGAAGGTGGGTTCTTATTACTGAGAGCTTACAGAAGTTTACCTAAAAATAAAGCATTAATTAAGTTTTTAAGCGAAGAAGGAATCAAACAATTGCTTCAAAAAACGGAGAACCAATACATGCAGGACAACAATCGTGAAATGCATAAAGTGGATGAAGCTTTGTATTTTGTAATTGAAGAGAAAAACAATCAGGTTGAATTGACTGATAACGGTATTCAATACCTTTCAGGAGATACTGATGCTGACTTTTTCGTACTTCCGGATATTGGAACTGAAATTGCTGCAATCGAAAAACAAAAACTGGATAAAGACGCTGAAGCGGAAGCTAAAGAAAGATTGTTCCAGGATTTTGGAGTAAAAAGCGAGCGTATTCACACCCTTACACAGCTTTTAAAAGCATATGCATTATTCGAAAAAGATGTAGAATATGTGATCATGGACAACAAAATTATGATTGTCGATGAGCAAACAGGTCGTATCATGGATGGTCGTCGTTATTCTGACGGATTACACCAGGCGATTGAAGCTAAAGAAAATGTAAAAATCGAAGCTGCTACACAAACTTTTGCAACTGTTACATTACAGAATTACTTCAGAATGTACAGCAAATTAGGTGGTATGACAGGTACAGCGGTTACAGAAGCTGGCGAGTTATGGCAGATTTATAAATTAGACGTTGTCGAAATTCCAACTAACCGTGGTATGTTGAGACAAGACAAAGAAGATTATATCTACAAAACAACACGTGAGAAATTCAACGCTGTAATTGAAGATGTTACTCAATTATCAAATGCAGGAAGACCAGTATTGATTGGAACAACTTCTGTAGAGATTTCAGAATTATTAAGCCGTATGTTGAAAATGAGAGGCGTTACACATAACGTTTTGAATGCTAAAATGCACAAACAAGAGGCTCAAATTGTAGAAGAAGCAGGTAAAGCCGGAGTTGTAACTATTGCAACAAACATGGCTGGTCGTGGTACCGATATTAAATTATCTCCAGAAGTAAAAGCTGCCGGAGGTTTAGCAATCGTGGGTACAGAGCGTCATGATTCTCGTCGTGTTGACAGACAGTTACGTGGTCGTGCAGGACGTCAGGGAGATCCGGGAAGTTCTCAATTCTATGTTTCTCTTGAAGATAACTTAATGCGTTTATTTGGTTCTGAAAGAGTTGCCAAAGTAATGGACAGAATGGGATTACAGGAAGGTGAAGTTATTCAGCATTCTATGATGACTAAATCTATCGAGCGTGCTCAGAAAAAAGTAGAAGAAAACAACTTTGGTGTTCGTAAACGTTTATTAGAATATGATGACGTTATGAACTCGCAACGTGAAGTAGTTTACAAACGTCGTCGTCACGCTTTGTTTGGTGAGCGTTTGAAACTGGATATCGCGAATATGTTATATGACACTTGCGAATTAATCGTAAGCGAAACTAAACCTACAAATGATTTCAAAAATTTCGAATTTGATTTGATTCGTTATTTCTCAATCACTTCTCCAATTTCTGAAGCTGATTTCCAGAAATTAACGGATATCGAAATCACAGGAAAAATATACAAAGAAACTTTAGCTTTCTATACGGAGAAAACAGAAAGAAGCGCAAGAGAAGCTTTCCCAATCATTAAAGGAGTTTACGAAGAGCCAAACAATCATTTTGAGCGTATCGTAGTTCCATTTACTGACGGAATCAAAACTTTGAATGTGGTTACAGATTTGAAAAAAGCTTACGATAGTGAAGGTGCTCAGTTAATTGCTGATTTCGAGAAAAACATCACACTTTCTATTGTTGATGAGGCCTGGAAAAAACATTTACGTAAAATGGATGAATTGAAACAATCTGTTCAATTGGCCGTTCACGAACAAAAAGATCCATTGCTTATCTACAAACTAGAAGCTTTCAATTTGTTTAGAGGAATGTTGGACAACGTTAACAAAGAAGTTATTTCATTCTTATTTAAAGGTGATTTACCAGCTCAAAACGTTCCGGAAATTCACGAAGCAAAAGAAGTTCGCCAAAAAGAGAACTTCAAATTAAGCAAAGATGAAATTCCAAACAGTGAAGAAATCAACCGCGAAGCGGGAGAAACACAACAACGTCAGGTTACTGAAACGATTGTGAGAGATATGCCAAAAATCAACCGTAATGATACTGTAACAGTTCAGGAAGTTGCAACAGGTAGAACTGAAGAAATGAAATTTAAAAAAGCAGAAACTTTAATCGCTTCTGGCGCTTGGGTACTTGTTAAATAAGTCGCAGTTTACAGTCGCAGTTTACAGACTGGTACTTTAAATTATATACATCAAACCCGACAGGTTTTTAAAACCTGTCGGGTTTTGTCTTTTAAAATAGTTTTCAATTTACAATCTGTGACTGAAAACTGAGACTGAAAACTTTTTTTTTGAAAACTCAAAAAAAAATTCTTTCTAAAACGAATAAACTGTATTTTTGCCACCGTAAACAATAGACAAAGCTTTGAAACGCATTTTAATCGTATTTCTTTCCTGCATGCTTTTGCTGCCATCATTTGGCAGTTTCTTTGTTTATACCTCATTCAAATTAAATCAGGAAGAAATTTCAAAAACCATCTGTGTACAACGGAAAATGGTTTTTAATTCTTGTAATGGTCGATGTGAACTTCAAAAAAGTTTGAAGAAATACGCTGACAATGAAAAAAGAATGCAAAACAATCTGAAAGAAAAAGCAGAAGTTGTTTACATTCAAAGTACGGCAACGGCTAATTTTAAATTAGTAACTCCTATCGAATCTGCAGCAAAACTTTTTGCTTCTTTTGATAAAAAACCAATTTCGGTTTCAAACCGTACTTTCCACCCTCCATCCTATTTTATATAAATTTTAGCTGCACTTTTCAATCTCAAAATTGAAAAGATTTTTTTCCTGGCTTTAAGCCAGAAGAAAACATCTGTTACTTTTTAAAATTTATATAATTTAAAATGAAAAAAATATACTTTACCCTACTTATCATAGGGCAATGTGTTTTTGCGCAAAATGAAGCAAAACAAGACACTACAAAATCTCAAGAATTAGAAAACATTTTCATAACTGCCAATCGTACTGCAACTTTACGTAAAGAAACTCCTGTTGCTATTAGTAAAATAACAGCAAAAACGATCAACGAAACCAAAGCAACGGCAGTCTACGAAATCATCAATAAAACGCCCGGCGTTTTAATGGTTAATTTAGGAAACGAACAACATATGATGTCGATTCGTCAGCCCATGACAACCAATGCTTATTACTTGTATTTAGAAGACGGTTTACCAATTCGTCCAATGGGAATCTTCAATCACAATGCCTTATTGGAAATCAATCAATATAACTTACAAAGTATTGAAGTAGTAAAAGGGCCTGTTTCTTCTCTATATGGTCCGGAAGCAGTTGGAGGAACAATTAATTTAATTTCTGTAAAACCACCTGTTGACCCTGAATTTAAATTTGGCGTTCAGGCTGATAATTATGGTTACAGAAGATTTCAGGCGGCTGGTGGGGCAACTATCGGAAAAGTTGGTTTTCATATCGCCGGAATTTCAAGCTTACAGGAAAACGGCTGGATGACGTATTCTGATTACAACAAAGACAATCTAAATGCGAGAATCGATTATAATATCTCTTCTTCTACCCGATTGATCAGTAATACCATGTATGGAAAATATTACTCTGACATGAGTGGAAGTGTAAACGAGGAAGCTTTTAACAACAGAACGTATAAAAGCACAACCGATTTCACCTATAGAAAATCAGATGCCTTAAGAACCCGCTTAACATTAGAACACGATTGGAACAGTAATTCAAGCAGTTATATAACCGCTTATTTACGCGACAATAAATTAGGCCAAAATCCTTCTTACGGAATTAAATGGAGTCCGACAGTAAATCCGACTAAAGCAACAGGCGAAGTAAATTCGAATAACTTCAAAAGTTACGGCGCTATTGGACAACATACTCAAAAATTCCATTTCCTAAATACAAAACTAGTTGCCGGTGCCTTATATGATTATTCTCCGGTCACCTATTGGGCTTATGTGATTGATTTGAAAGCGAACTTAAATCCGGGAGAAGCCGGAAAACAAACCGTAGATTCTTATGAAATTATTGCAGAGCATCCGGATTCAAAATTAGCCGATTATACAGCCGATATTTTTAACACGGCCGGTTATGCACAAGTAAGTTTTAATCCGATTGAAAAATTAATTGTTACTGTTGGCGGTCGTTATGACAACATGAAAGTCAATTACGACAATGCTTTAGATCATTCTACAGGAAGCAAAGTTTATGACAAAATGACTTTTAAAGCGGGTGCGAATTACAATCCGTTTGAATTTGCTGGTTTTTATGGCAATTATTCACAAGGATTTGCGCCTCCCGGAATTACTTCTATTTTCAGAACAAAACCAGGAACTGGCGGAACAACTGGCGTTCCTGCTGATTTCTATTATAATCTAGAACCTGCAACTTTCAACAATTATGAAGTTGGCGGATGGCTTTCTTTCCTTCAAAACAAACTAAATTTTGATTATGCGTTCTATTATATGGAAGGAAAAAATGAACTTTTAAATATCAAACTGGCAGATAATTCAACAGATTATCGTTCGGCTGGAGAGACACGTCATAAAGGAATTGAATTTGGAGCTACTTATCGTCCTTCAAAACAAATTAACTTTCGTCTTGGCGGAACTTACGCACAACACACTTATATCGATTTTAAACTTTCAGACAAACCATCTGATCCGGTTCAGGATCTAAATGGAAAAGAAATGCCATCAGCACCAAAATGGTCTGGAAATTCAGAGTTAAGTTATTACCCAAACTGGCTTCCAAATCTAAGAACTTCTATTGAATGGCAACTTGTGGGAAGTTATTACCAGGATCAGATTAATACCGTAAAATATGATGGTTACAACATTTTTAATGCGCGAATTGGATATCAATGGAAGGGTATTGAAATCTATGGAAACGTACTTAATTTAACAGACAAATTATACGCTTACAACGTTACAAGAGCCAATACAACAAACGCTCAACCGACTTATACAGCAGCTGCTCCAAGAACTTTTGTTTTCGGAATTCAATATAATTTTTCATTAAAAAAATAATATTTTGCCACAGATTAAAGGATTAACACAGATTGTAAAAATCATTTTAATCCTTTAATCTGTGGCTAAAACATCAAGTAGACAAATCATAACACCACGAATATGAGTAAAGAAATAAAAGAGAAAAAGTCTAAAAAGAAAGATTCTAAGCTTGTCAAGAAAATCAAGCAAAACATGTACAAATGGCATCGTACAATTGGCTTGATTACCATTATTCCTGTAATTTTCTGGACATTATCTGGTTTGATGCATCCTTTTATGGCACATTTTTTTAAACCGGAGATTGCCCACGACAAATTAGAACAACAGCATATTGATAAAAATCAATTGAAATTTTCAATTCAGGAAGTTTTACAGAAAAATGAACTAACGCAATTCAAAAATTTCCGAATTGTTACTTTCAATAACAAAACGTACTATCAGCTTAAAACTATAATTGGCGAATTATGGTATTTTGACGCCTCGACAGCTGAAAAGTTAGACAACGGAGATCAAAAATATGCTGAATGGCTTTCGCGATATTTTCTGGATGACCAAAAAAGCGCTGTAAAAAAGAGTGAAATTGTTACTGAATTCACCTCACAATATAAATATGTAAACCGTTATTTACCTGTTTACAAACTGAGTTTTGATCGTCCCGATACAATGGAAGTTTATGTAGAAACCTCATCAGGTAAACTGGCAACTTATAATCCAACTTCAAGACAATGGTTTATTTGGTTTTTCGATACTTTTCATAATTGGTCTTTTGTAGATGCTATTACAAACAACAGCATCCGAATTATTACAATGATTTTCTTGCTTTCTATAATTGGATTTTCTGCTTTGAGCGGAATCTTAATTTATGGCTTATTATGGAAACAATTCAAAAAAACAGATAGTTTGCAACCCAAAAAAGGACTTCGAAAATACCACCGCCAAATTGGGATTTGGGTTTCGTTTTTTACTTTAACATTTGCTTTTAGCGGCGCTTATCACGCCACTACAAAATGGGTTCCGTACACTTTATCGCAAATGGTTTACGAACCAACTTTCGAAACTAAAGAGATTCCGTTAGCGAGTAATAATTTGAATTTAGACTGGAGTCGTTTTCAAAATGCAAGCATTATTACTTTAAATGATACGACTTACTTCCGTTGTCAATTATTGGAAAAAGAAAAATTCAAAAATTCAAAAGCCGATTCTAATTCGAAATGGAATAAAAAAAACGATCAAAAATCAGAAGTTGTTTACATCAATGCTACAACCAATAAAGTGGTTCCGAATATTGATCTTGAATATGCTAAGTTTCTCGCTTATTACTTTACAGATGGTGCTCCAAAAGCCGCTTGTTGCGAAATGGTAGAAAGTTCAGACGAACCGGAAGCTTCATTAGAAAATGCAAAACTATTAGAATCTAAAGTTCTGACGGATTTTGAAAGCAGAGAATATGGTTTTGTAAATAAGAGATTGCCAGTTGTAAAATTGGCTTACGACACTCCTGAAAAAACAACCTATTTTATAGAAACAGGAACTTCCAGATTGGCCGCAAAAATTAAAAGTTCAGATATGGTAGAAGGTTATTCGTTTGCCATTCTCCACAAGTTTTTATTTATGGATTGGGCAGGAAAAAACATTCGGGATTTAACAATGGTTCTGGCAGCTTTGAGCATTTTGGTTGTTTGTGTTTTAGGATTTATTTTGTTTTTGAAGAAGTAAAACAAAGGTACAGAGGTTCTAAGTTGCTAAGATTCTAAGTTTTTTTCTTAGCAACTTAGTAACTTAGCCTCTAAGTATCTTATCTTGCGTTCTCTTCGTAATAACGCGCCTCAATTCGTTTAATATCTTTAATTGAACTTTTAGCCCAGGACAAACGTTTCTCCAAAATTTCATCCTCTGACAATTGCCATTTGATAGCTGAATTTCGTAATCTGTTGGTTAAGTTTTGAATGATGATGGCGGCAGAAACTGAAATATTCAAACTCTCGGTAAAACCAACCATCGGGATTTTAAGAAAACCATCTGCTTTTTCCAGAATTTCTTCTGATAATCCGTCTCTTTCTGTTCCGAAAAATAAGGCACTTGGTTTTGTAATATCGAAATCTTCCAACAAACAATCATTTTCATGCGGTGTCGTAGCAATAATTTGATAACCTTGATTTTTTAAAGTAGAAATACAAGTTGTAATGGAATCATATTGATTGATATCAACCCATTTTTGCGCACCCATTGCAATTTCTTTATCTATTCTTTTTCCGTAACGCTGTTCAATAACATTCAGTTCCTGAATTCCGAAAACTTCACAACTACGCATTACGGCACTTGTGTTGTGCATCTGAAAAACGTCTTCAACAGCAATTGTAAAATGCTTTGTACGTTTTCCTAAAACATCTAAGAATCTTTCTTTACGATTATCTGTCAATATATTTTCAAGGAAAGCAAGGTATTCTAAATCAATCATTATTTATTTTTTTATTGCTGAGTATAATTTTTATCACGTTATGTAATACAAATGTATTCCAATCTTCTTTATAAGAATAGCCTCTGTTAATTTGAGTCGGATTATTTTTAGAATAAACAGAAAAATAAGTTCTGTATAATTTAAATCTTAAATCGTCCCAAGGAATTTGGATCTTTTCTAATTTCGTAAGTTTTGAAACTTTGATTATAATACCTTTTGGATTAACAACAACATCTCCAATATAAAAAGATTCACCTGTTTCAAATTCTTTTAAAAAATCATTTACCTGATTATTAAAATATAAATTCCACAGCGAATCAATTATACTCGTATAAAGTTTATGCTGCTCTCTTTTTTTAATTCCGAAATAAGAATTAAACTTAATCTTTAAAACTTCATCGCTTAAATTTCTAATGTGAAACTCATATTCTCTACCAAAAACAAAATAGTATTGAAACCAATTGACTCCACAACGAAAATCTTTTATCTCCGAAGATTTAAAAGTTGTAAAACCATTATTAATCAGATCTTTATCTTCAAATTGAATAAATTCCGGATGAAGGTGCAAGGGTCTGTGATAATTATCTAAAAAACTTCTTTTAATTTTTACTTTAAGTTCTGACTCCAATTTATTCCATTTTTTTATCAGCTAAAATAAGTATTTCGTTTTAGAAATTTATCATTAGATTATTCTTTGCCAGATTAAAATAAACTTTTCTCTTCATCTAACTTTGATTAAATTCGTGAAAAAATACTGCCTTATGCAAACACCCGCAATTAAAAAAATTGGTCTTCCAGAAATACACGAGTTACAAAAAATAGGAAAACAAACATTTTCTGAAACTTTTGCCAATGACAATTCTGAGGAAAATATGAATGAATACTTAAAAGGAAAATTTTCACTTGAAAAGCTAACTTCTGAGTTGACAGATTCTAATTCTGAATTTTATTTTGCTTATACTGACACTAAAATTCTGGGCTATTTAAAAGTGAATTTTGCAGAATCACAAACAGAATTAAAAGATAAAAATGGTCTCGAAATAGAACGTATTTACGTCCTAAAAGAGCTTCACGGGCAGAAAATTGGTCAAATATTATATGACAAAGCTGTACAAATCGCTAAAGACGCTGATATAAATTATGTCTGGTTAGGTGTTTGGGAAGAAAACCACAGAGCTTTAAACTTTTATAAAAAGAATGGTTTTGTCGAATTTGACAAACACATTTTTAGATTAGGCGACGACGAGCAAACCGATTTACTAATGAAATTAACACTGAAGTCATAAAATGAAAAAGAAATTAGTCGTGCTAACCGGAGCCGGAATTAGTGCTGAAAGTGGCATAAAAACGTTTCGTGACAGCGATGGCTTATGGGAAGGCCATGATGTAATGGAAGTCGCAACTCCTGAGGGCTGGCGAAAAAACCAGGAATTAGTTTTAGATTTTTACAATAAAAGACGTCAGCAACTTAAAGAAGTAGAACCTAATTTAGGTCACAAAATTTTAGCCGAATTAGAACAGGATTTCGATGTACATATCATTACGCAAAATGTAGATGATTTGCACGAACGTGCTGGCAGCACAAAGGTTTTGCATTTGCATGGAGAATTACTAAAAGTCCGCAGCGTTAAAAACAGAAACCTGATTCTTGATTGGACCGAAGATTTATATACCGGAGATTTTGATGAAAACGGAGACCAGTTGAGACCTCATATTGTTTGGTTTGGCGAAGACGTTCCCGCATTGGAAGAAGCCATCGAAATTACAGAAACCGCAGATTATTTTGCAGTAATTGGAACGTCATTACAAGTATATCCCGCTGCTGGACTGATTTCGTATACGTATAGCATCACACCGGTTTTCTATATTGATCCAAAGCCAATTGCGATTCCGAATATCCAAAACAAAGTGGAAGTTATTGCTAAAATTGCTTCGGAAGGAGTTGCAGAATTACGAGAGCGATTAAACACTAATTTCACAAATATTCACTAATTCGAATGATTTAAAAGTTGAATTATTATCTTGATGCCTATTTACTTAAAACCAATTTTATTCTTTTTTTATAAAATTAAAATAATTTTATAATTTGTGAAAATTTGTGAAATCTGTGTTTGATCTTTTGTCTGTTAAATCCGCAAATTCTGTTTATATTTGCACCTTTCGAACAAACAACATAACAATGACTACTTTAAACGAATTGAATGCTATATCGCCAATTGACGGAAGATATAGAAGCAAAACCCTTTCATTAGCACCTTTTTTCTCTGAAGAAGCTTTAATCAAATACCGTGTATTGGTTGAAATCGAGTACTTTATTGCTTTATGCGAAGTGCCATTACCACAACTTTCAGGTGTAAACCCAAATTTATTTGACAGTTTAAGAGATATCTATAAAAAATTCTCAACTGAAGATGCACTTTGGATTAAAGAAACGGAGAAAGTAACCAACCACGACGTAAAAGCGGTTGAATACTTTATCAAAGATGCTTTTGAAAAATTAGGTTTATCTCAATACAAAGAGTTCATTCACTTCGGATTAACATCTCAGGATATTAACAACACTGCTATTCCGCTTTCTACAAAAGAAGCTTTTGAGCAGGTATATATGCCCTCTTTAATTTCTTTAATTTCTAAATTAAAAGAATTAAGCGTAGAATGGAAGGATATTCCAATGTTGGCGCGTACACACGGACAACCGGCTTCTCCTACTCGTTTGGGTAAAGAAATTTTAGTTTTTGTAGAGCGTTTAGAAGAGCAAATGCGTTTGTTATTCAACATTCCGTTTGCAGCTAAATTTGGTGGTGCAACAGGAAACTACAACGCACATCATGTAGCTTACCCGCAAATCGACTGGAAACAATTCGGAAATAAATTTGTAGAAACAGATCTTGGTTTACACCATTCTTTTCCAACAACTCAAATTGAACACTACGATCATTTTGCTGCCTTTTTTGATGCTTTAAAAAGAATCAACAATATCATCATCGATTTAGACCGTGATATCTGGACGTATGTATCGATGGAATATTTCAAGCAAAAAATCAAAGCAGGAGAAATTGGATCATCTGCAATGCCACATAAAGTGAACCCAATTGATTTTGAAAATTCTGAAGGAAACTTAGGAATCGCCAATGCTATTTTCGAACATTTAGCTGCTAAATTACCCGTTTCAAGATTACAACGTGATTTGACTGACAGTACTGTTTTACGTAATATTGGAGTTCCAATCGGTCATACTATTATTGCCTTTGAAGCTACGCTGAAAGGTTTAAACAAATTGTTATTAAACGAATCAAAATTTGCTGAAGATTTAGAGAAAAACTGGGCTGTTGTTGCAGAAGCAATTCAGACCATTTTACGTCGTGAAGCATATCCAAATCCGTACGAAGCTTTGAAAGGTTTGACAAGAACAAATGAGGCAATTGACAAAAAAGCGATTCATAATTTTATTGCCACTTTAGAAGTTTCTGAAGCTATTAAAGAAGAATTAATGCAGATAACACCTGCTAATTTCACAGGAATCTAAAGAAAACCTAAAATATTTTCTCAAAAAAAGCTATCTTTAACGATAGCTTTTTTTATTGCTTGTAAACCTGATTGGGAAATTAGCCCAGAGTGAAATGAAAAGCCTTTTGTGAAAAAAACTATATTTTTTTGTAGATACAGAACGACTCCCGAAGTATCGGGATAAACTTCTGAAGCTCCTGTAACTACTTTAAAAATATGTTTTTTGAATAAAAGCTTGAAATGGAAAGCTGGATTAGCTCCTGAACAAAAAATACCACTTTATGATTTCCTTATACGCTGCTGCTGAAACTACACACCATTTGAGACCTTTAATTAGTGATTTGGGATTAATCCTGATCACTGCCGGAATTGCTGTATTACTTTTTAAAAAAATGAAACAGCCTTTGGTTTTAGGTTATTTGATTGCCGGTTTTTTAGCAGGAAACCATTTTGATTTTTTCCCTTCTATCACCGAAATGAAAAGCGTTGAAGTTTGGGCTGAAATTGGTGTGATCATTTTGTTGTTTAGTTTGGGGCTCGAGTTTAGTTTTAAGAAATTAATGAAAGTTGGCGGCACGGCTTCAATTACGGCTATTACCCAAATTATTACCATGGTCATTATTGGTTATCTCGTCGGGCAATGGATGGGCTGGGCGTCTATGGATAGTATATTTCTTGGCGTTATTTTATCTATCTCCTCTACTACTATCATTTTAAAGACCTTTGATGAATTGGGTGTTAAAGCCCAAAAGTTTGCCGGTATTGTTATCGGCTCTCTTATCGTTCAGGATATTGTTGCCATTTTAATGATGGTTTTACTTTCGACTATTGCGGTAAGTCAGCAATTTTCAGGAAGTGAGTTGATGATGTCTGTATTAAAGCTAATTTTCTTTTTGACCGTTTGGTTTTTAGGTGGTATATTTTTTATTCCTACCCTTCTTAAAAAAACAAAGCATTTATTAACGGATGAAATGCTGCTGATTATTTCGTTAGCCTTATGTTTAATGATGGTAAGTTTTGCTTCGAATGTTGGTTTTTCACCGGCATTAGGCGCTTTCATCATGGGATCTATTATTGCCGAAACTACCCAGGCGGAACATATTGAACATTTAATAAAACCCGTAAAAGATTTATTCGGGGCGATTTTCTTTGTATCTGTGGGAATGTTAATTGACCCAAAAATGCTTTATACACATGCGCTTCCGGTTGCTATTTTAACGCTTGTTACTATTGTGGGACAATCTGTAAGTTCAACAATTGGCGCTTTATTGGCGGGACAACCCCTGAAACAATCCGTACAAACCGGAATGAGTTTGTCCCAAATTGGGGAATTCTCGTTTATCATTGCCACTTTAGGAATGACCTTAAACGTTACAAGTTCTTTCTTATATCCTGTGGTAGTAGCCGTTTCTGCTATAACCACATTTACAACGCCTTTTATGGTGAAATACGCCGTACCTTTTTCAAACTTTCTGGAACGTAAATTACCACGAAAATGGGTTAAAAACATTAACCGCTATAGTGTGAATGCGCAAGCCATAAAATCAGTCAGCATCTGGCAAAAAGTATTGAATGCTTATATTATGCAAATCGTTCTGCATACCATTATTATTGCTGCAGTAATTTTATTATCCTCAAAGTTTGTTGCACCGTTAGTAGCCGATACAAGATTTGGAAATACATTGGCAGCTCTAATAACATTGATTGTCATTGCTCCTTTTTTATGGGCACTTTCACTGCGACGAATAGCAGATGATGAAGTAGAATTACTTTGGGAAGAACGTAAATATCGCGGCGCCCTATTGATGATGATATTAATTAGAATGGGATTAGGATTGTTTTTTATTGGTTTCTTACTGAATATTTTCTTCTCTCCATTAGTTGCTTTTGTTGCCCTGGTCATTGCCATTGCAGTTTATCAAATATTCCCGAAAAAACTAAATGAACAATACCATAGAATTGAAAGTCATTTTTTAAAAAATCTAAACGATCGGGAAAACAAAAAAATAGACAGACGTTATGCAAACTTAATGCCTTGGGACGGTCACATGTCGTTTTTTGATATTGGAAAAGAATCAAATTTGGCAGGAAAAACATTGGAAGAACTCCGTATTCGAGAGCAAATGGGAATTAATATTGCTTATATAAAACGAGGCGATGTTATGATCTCTATCCCAACCAAAAATGAACGTTTGTTTCCTGGTGATGAAATATGTGTAATTGGTACCGATGCTCAGGTTACCGAGTTTACGAAATATTTAAATCAAAACGAAGTTGAAGCACCTGCATCCGTTGAAGAATCTCAAATTGTACTACGTCAGCTGGAAGTTTCCCAAGAAGAGTTTATTGATAAAAGTATTGGCCAATTTAGAGGAAAAACAGGCGGAATGGTGGTTGGAATTGAAAGAAACGGAAATCGAATCTTAAATCCGGAATCCAATATCATTTTAGGAAAAAATGATATTATCTGGGTTGTTGGAGACAAGAAAAGAATGAGTGAGTTGATGAAGAGAGCGTAGGAAAAGGTTCAAAGGTTCTGAGGTACTAAGGTTCTAAGGTTTTTACCTCTTTACGAAATCTTAGAATCTCAGAACCTTAGTCCCTCAGCACCTTACTTGTTCGGTTGCGGTGTCATACGCAAATACGGTTTTATTGGCGTGTGCCCTTTTGGGAATTTCGCCGGAATATCACTGTCAGGAACTGCCGGAGTAATAACTACATCTTCACCGTCTTTCCAGTTTGCCGGAGTTGCTACGCTGTAATTTGCTGTTAATTGCAAACTATCAATAACACGAAGCAATTCGTCAAAATTTCTCCCTGTTGAAGCTGGATACGTTAAAGTCAGTTTGATTTTTTTATCGGCACCAACGACAAAAACAGAACGCACTGTAAATTTATCGCTTGCATTTGGATGCAGCATATCATATAAAGTGGCTATCTTTTTATCTTCATCAGCAATTATCGGGAAATTAACGGTTGTGTTTTGAGTTTCGTTAATGTCTTTAATCCACTCTTTGTGTGACTCTAAACCATCAACACTCAAAGCGATAACTTTTGTATTTCTTTTAGTAAATTCCGGAAGATAATTAGCTACTGTTCCCAATTCTGTTGTACAAACAGGAGTAAAATCTGATGGATGCGAAAATAAAACTCCCCATGAATCTCCTAACCATTCATGAAAATTGATCGGTCCTTCTGTGGTTTCTGCATGAAAATCCGGAGCTATATCGCCTAATCTTAATGTTGACATAATTATATTTTTTTAGTTCCTCTAAAATTACTAAAAAATATAATTAAAAAAACTAAACTCTACTTTTTCTATCAATTTTATTCTAATCTACTTAAATAGCTTAAACATCTTAGATAAAACTAACAATAAAATACCAGATAGCAAGCGTTATAAAAGAAATTGGAATACCGAAACCAATCATCATACTGCTTAATTTTGGTTTTAAGCCATAAGTCGAAGCTAGTATGGCACCAGTAATCATGGGTGCCATTGCAATTTCTATTATCGTAATTTTAATGGCTTCAGAATGCTGCTTGAAAATGAAAACATACAAAACCATAATAATGAATGGCGTCACGATAAGTCTGAAGAAAAGACCCAATCGTAAAAATCGCCAATGCTGACTTCTTCTATCAAAATTTAATTGCAACCCAACAGAAAACAGCGCCAAGGGCGTAACCAGACTTCCTACTTTCAACAATACAGATTGAAGATTTAGATCTAAATCATAATTAAAAACATTCAAAGAGCAGGCTACTACAAACGTAATGAAAGGCGGAAATAGAATTACTTTCTTCAAAATACTCCACGCATCCGGGCTGCCTTTAGAATAAAATGCTGCCACAAATACACCCAAAGTCGAAACTACAACAAAGGTTCCGGGCTGATCTACCAAAATGGCTGTTTCTAAACCTTTTTTACCAAATAAAGCTTCCACTATAGGATATCCTAAAAAAGAGGAATTACTCAAGCCGGCGGTCAGGACCAAACAACCAATTAATTTATTTGACCAGCCCAATCGTCGCCCCAAAAAATGAAAGAATACAAATGCCAGGAAAAAACTAATCCATCCCGCTCCTATTGGAAACAATAAATCATTGTTCCATTTTATTTTAGGAATATGATATAAAGTGATAGCTGGTAAGCATACATAAATGACAATTTTATTAATGCTTTTATAGATATGAGTTGGAAATCGCTTTACCTTTTGCAAAAGCAATCCTAAAAACAAGAAGAAGAATATCTGAATAAAGTTGTTCATATCGTAGGTTCCCGACAAAAATAGGAATTTATAGTTTAGTAATTAGTGCTTAGTCGTTAGTAATTAGTCGTTAGTTCGTAGTGCCTAGTTGTTAGTGTAATTGTTTTAAAGATAATTTTACTAAAATCCCTAGATGATTACTTATTTACCAAAACTAATTACTAAGAACTAAGAACTAAAGACTAAGAACTAGGAACTAAAAAACCGTTAAAATATTTTTTTTGTTCAATAAAACACTTTACATTTGTAACATATTTTATTACAGTATGATTTCAGGTAAATTTGCCATAACGATTCACATTCTTACTTTGCTCACCAAATATCCAAATGATTATTTATCATCTGAATATATTGCGGGAAGTATTAACCTAAATGCTGTTTTGGTAAGAAAAGAAATTGCCAATTTAAAAGCACATCATATTGTAGAAAGCAAAGAAGGCAAAAATGGCGGAACGAAATTAACTGTAGACCCGACGAATCTAACTTTGAAAGAAATATTTGAAATGACATTTGAAAGTATTAATTTAGGGTATGCCAAAAATCAACCTAATCCGGATTGCCCGGTTGGAAAAAAAATAAATCAAAATTTAACCGCTTTATATGCGGATATGAATCAGAAAGTTAGTTTACAATTAGAAGGAATTTCTTTAGAAGATTTTTCGAATCAGTTCTAAGCTATTTTTTTACATAAAACTGTAACATTTTTTATTACTCATTAAAATTATATATTATGAAAATCGCACTTATTGGAGCAACAGGATTTGTAGGCTCAGCCATTTTAAACGAATTGACAAGCAGAAATCATGAAATTACTGCTATTGCAAGAACACCAAAAGAAACTGCAAATGTAAATTGGGTAGCCGCTGATATTTTTAATTCAGATGCATTAGCCGAAATCTTAAAAGGAAATGATGTTATTATTAGTGCTTACAACGCTGGCTGGACCAATCCAAACATTTATGACGATTTTATCGCCGGTTCAAAATCTGTTCAGGAAGCGGTAAAAAAATCAGGGGTGAAACGCTTCATTGTAATTGGCGGCGGTGGAAGTTTGTTTGTTGCACCAGGTTTACAAGCGGTAGACACACCGGACTTCCCTAAAGAATATTATGTTGCTGCGACTGGAGCACGTGATTACCTCAACATTATTAAAGAAGAAAAAGAACTGGATTGGGCATTTTTCAGTCCGGCTTTCGAAATGCACCAAGGTATTACAACCGGAAGAACAGGAAAATACCGTTTAGGATTGGAA
The DNA here is from genome assembly GCF_002217275.1 of Flavobacterium frigidimaris. Classification (NCBI taxonomy): domain Bacteria; kingdom Pseudomonadati; phylum Bacteroidota; class Flavobacteriia; order Flavobacteriales; family Flavobacteriaceae; genus Flavobacterium; species Flavobacterium frigidimaris. Next base: position 55,337 of record NZ_MUGV01000026.1, on the reverse strand, counting down.
AATCCAGTTTTCAACGAAGAACAAAGAAGTATTTTATCTGTAGAAGATTTGGCAGTTGTAATTGCTGATGAAGCAGAAACTCCAAAACACCATCAGGTAAGATTTACCGCAGCTTATTAAACACGAATTTCACTAATTAGCACTAATTAATTTGTGTAAATTAGTGAAATTCGTGTTACATCTCAAAACAGTTTCAAAGAAAATCCTTTTTTGAAACTGTTTTTGTTTTCTGTACTTTTACAATACCAAAAAAAGTATTTTGTCAAGTCCAAAAAAACCATCTAGCAGTTTACAAGAAAAAGCCGGTATTTCACCTCCTGAAATTATCAATGTATCGGCTATTACTCAAATTCAAAAAAACAGGCGACAACAACCTTCTTCAGAAGAATTAATTGCTGGAATACTGGATGGAAACAGAACTGCTTTGAGCCGTGCCATAACTTTGGTCGAAAGTACCAATCCCGAACATACTGAAAAAGCAAATGAAGTTATTAAAGGATGTTTGCCAAACGCTAATAAATCTATCAGAATTGGAATTACAGGCGTTCCCGGTGTTGGAAAAAGCACTTTTATTGAAGCTTTTGGAAGTTTCCTGACGCAACTTGGAAAAAAAGTTGCCGTATTGGCCGTTGATCCGAGCAGTTCGCTTTCGCATGGAAGTATTTTAGGGGATAAAACCCGTATGGAAGAATTGGTAAAAGATGAAAATGCTTTTATCAGGCCAAGTGCTTCCGGAGATACTTTAGGGGGCGTGGCGAGAAAAACCCGAGAATCGATTATTTTGTGCGAAGCTGCAGGTTATGACACTATCATTATCGAAACTGTTGGTGTCGGACAAAGTGAAACTGCTGTTCATAGTATGGTGGACTTTTTTTTATTACTAAAAATTTCCGGCGCCGGCGATGAACTTCAGGGCATTAAACGTGGTATCATGGAAATGGCAGATGCGATTGTCATCAACAAAGCCGATGGCGATAATATTAAAAAAGCCAATCAGGCGAAACTGGAATTCAATCGCGCTTTGCATTTATTTCCTCCCAAAAAATCAAACTGGCAGCCAAAAGTTACCACTTGCAGTGCTATTACAAAAGAAGGAGTTTCTGAAATTTGGGATACCATTTCGTCTTATTTTGAAATGACCAATGAAACGGGTTTCTTTTCCGAAAAACGAAAAGAACAGAATCATTTTTGGATGATGGAAACCATCAACGAACAATTGAAACTGAACTTCTACAATCAGCCCGAAATTATTTCGCAATTAGAGCAAAACAAAAAAGCAGTGCAAAATGATGAAATTTCACCTTTTGCAGCTGCTCAGCTTTTATTAAAATTATATTTTAATAAAGGTTCAAAGTAGCAAAGGTTCAAAGGTACAGAGGAAAAACCTTTGTCGCTTTGAACCTTTGTTCCTTTGCACCTATTTAGTTCCTCTCAACTTGTATTTATTTTCCTTGTACAAATTTCCTGCTGTAATTACATGCGCTAAAGCATCTTTAGCTAATTCTTCATTTAATTTAACCGGAATTAAAGTCGTATCATTTTTGATTTCAAACTGTAGTGGTTTCAAATTGGGTTGCATAATCACAACTTGATTTTCGACTCTGAACGCGTTGATATCATTAAACTGCATAATTGATCTTCCTTGTATTTTGGCATCTAACTTATTTAAGTTTCTACCCACCATTGGCGTTTCAAAAGGGATTCCTAAATAGCCTAATAACGTTGGCGGAATATCAATCTGACTAGCCAAATTGCTGTAAACAGTACCTTTCTTCACTCCTGGCCCCAATATTAAAGCCGGAATATGGAATTTGTTAATTGGCACTAAATTTTTACCGTATGTTCTTGTGTTATGATCAGCAATAACGATGAAAATAGTGTTTTTAAAATACGCTTCTTTTTTAGCCATTTCGAAGAATTTCCCTATAGAGAAATCGGCATATTTCATCGCATTATTTACAGTTGCAGGTTTCTTATCAAAAGGTTTGATTCTTCCTGCCGGATATTCAAAAGGTTCATGATTTGAAGTTGAAAACATTAAAGAAAAGAAAGGTTTATCTCCTTTTGCCTTAAAATAACTATTTGCTTTGGTAACCAAATCTTCATCTGAATAACCCCAGGTTCCTTTGAAAGCATATTTGTTTCCGTCTGATTCAAAATCTTCCTGATCTACAATATCCTGAAACCCATTTCCGTTGAAAAATGAGGCCATGTTATCAAAATTTGCCATTCCACCATAAATAAAACTAGTGTCATACCCCTTTTGTTTTAAGGCATCAGCCAAAGTAAAAAACCCTTGTTGTGAGTTTCCTAATTTTACGACACTTTCTGAAGGCGAAGGCAAAAATCCGGTTACAACCGCTTCAATTCCGCGAACGCTTCTTGTTCCGGTGCAATATAGATTAGTAAACAATAAACCTTCTTTTGATAATTTATCAAACTCTGGCGTTAATGGTTTTCCGCCTAAAATTCCAACATACTCTGCTCCTAAACTTTCTTGTAAAAAGATAACCAAATTATAAGGTTTCTTATTAACAGAGTCCGGCTGCTGTACATGCAAAAACGGAATTTCAGCATCTGTAAAATCATTTGGTCCGGTAATCATGTATTTTTTCACACGAGCAATGGCTTCGGCTTCATCCATTTTTCCATACATCTTCGTGTTTCCTTCATTTTTTATAGAATACGCTGCAAAAGCAACAGTATAAAATGAATTCAATCCCAAAGTATTCGTCAGTTGATCTGTAGAGAAAACAGCATTGCTTGCATTAATTGGTCGCTTTGAGGTAAGGCTTGAACGTGCTCCAAAAAACAATAAAAACGCTAATAATGGAAAAACCATTAATTTGAATTTATAATCAGCAAGTGAAGTATAGAAATATTTTTTCCCTTTTTTGAAAGCAAAATAAATAACAGCTCCCAAAATCAGGAAAGTAACAATAATCGAAGTCAGGTAACTTTTTAAAAGCATTCCAACAACTTCCTTAGGGTAAATCAGATAATCTAAGAAAATTTTATTCGGACGTGTGTCGTATTGTTTTACAAAATCCGGAGAAGCTAATTCTACAAACAGAATCAAAAACAGAAATAAGAAACTATAAATCACAAGGAATTTATTAGTAAACTTTAACCATTTATTCGGCAAAAAAGTAATTAAAACGGCCGGAAGAAAAGACAAATAACATAATAAAATCAAATCCATTCGAAGACCGATTGGAAAAATGTACCAGAAATTTGGTGTTTCTACAACCCTGTCTTTAAAAATAAAAAATAAAAATAGTCGACTTAAAGTAGTAATTAGCAATCCGATTGCTATAAAATTGAAAATGGGTTTTAAAAAACTTAATTTTTTCATTAGAAAGATTTAGAACGTAAAAAACAACTTGAAAAATTAAGTAAAGACGCACTGCAGTGCATCTTTACTCTTCGTAACGATTTATTTCGCGATCATAAAATTCATTCGCTTTTTCAATCAAACCTTCCATTTCTGCATTTAATTCAGCTTCATCAAGATCTTCTGCTTCTTCTAAAAACTCTACCTCATCATCTTTTAGATTGATGATAAATCTTGGGTAATCAAGGTGAACGATAAAAATATCATCTGGAAAATCAGTATTGTCTCCGAGTAAAAATTTAGGTAATTCCATTTTATTTTTTTTTGTTTATATTTTTTTTTGCCACAGTTCTTCAGATTTAAAAAAGCAAATTAAAAGTTGACAATAATCTTTTTAATCGGTTAAATCTGGGGCTGTTTTATTTTTTCAAATTTAACTATTTGAAACTGAATTATTGATTAATTTTTTGGTTAAGTAATGAAAACGAATGTACAGAAATATAGCTGCCGAAGTCAAACCTGCTAAAAGTCCAATCCATACGCCCTCTGCTTTCCATGGCGTATATTCTGCGAGATAATACGAGATCGGAAAACCAATTACCCAGTAAGCAACAAAAGTAATATACATTGGAATTTTTACATCCTGTAAACCGCGGAGCGCTCCAAGAACCACCACTTGTATTCCATCAGAAATTTGAAAAATAGCCGCTATCAAAAGTAATTTTGACGCAATAGTAATTACTTCATTATTATCCAGCAATTGTCCTCCATTTTCCATATTCAAAAAGATGTAAGGCAAATAATTATGAAACGCAACAAACAGAATCGCAAAAATGGTTTCAAGTACTATTGCAAGTAAAAAAATAGAACGGGCAACAACCAACAATTTTTTAAAATCCTGTAAACCTCTTTGATTGCTGACTCTAATCATTGAAGTTACACTTAATCCCATAGCAAACATAAAAGTCATTGACGCCAGACTCAACGCAATTTGATTGGCTGCCTGACTGGTTTTACCAATATTTCCACAAAGCCAGATGGAAGCTGTAAACAACACAACTTCAAAAAGCATTTGCATAGCGGACGGAAAACCAATACTTATTATTTTTTTTATAGTTTCTTTTTTAATTTCCTGAAAACTAAAATCCTTAAAAAAGCGCTTTAAATCATTTCTTCTTGACAGCATAATATGCATGAACATTACTAAAAAGATCCTTGAAATTACTGTTCCTAAAGCTGCACCGATGATTCCCATTTTTGGAAAAATCCAAATACCATAAATCAGCATATAATTAATACCTACGTGCAATACATTTGCCATAATCATAGCGTACATCGAATACTTTGTCATCGACATTCCGTCAGCAAATTGTTTATATCCCTGATATATGATTAGTGGGATTAATGAAAAAGCAACCCAATCAAGATAAGGTTTTGCTAATGCAATAACATCGGCTGGTTGATGAAGTAATTCCATTATTGGCTTTGCCAGAACAATTACGCCAAAAAGCATTAATCCTAAAATAGTACATAAGAATAGGCCATGATGAAAAGCAGAGCGAACTTTAGTATCATTCTTTTCGGCATCACCTTCGGCTACAATTGGCGTAATGGCTGTAGAAAAACCAATTCCCAGAGACATTGCTATAAAAATCATGCTGTTTCCAAGAGAAACAGCTGCAAGTTCTGTACTTCCTAACTTCCCTACCATTATATTATCGACAATACCTATTAGAGTATGTCCCACCATTCCCAAAATTACGGGATAAGCTAGCTTTAAATTATATGAAAACTCTTTTGTATACTGCGCTAAGTTCAATTCTTTTCTTTTTAAGTCGGCAAAGATAATCAGAAGCTTTGGATTCTCTTGTATTATTGAAAAAGATAAGCCAATATTAAAAATTCAAAAAAAAGCCAAGTTCCAAATTCCAAAATTTAATAGTAAGAAATAGGAAAAAAACACACCCGTTTGAAAATTATATAACAATTTCGGAAAATTATATAACGACTAAAAAAGACCTCACTGCTACTTTTACATTATTAATAATTCAAAAAAAAATGCCTTTATGATCTCAAGAAATCTGAAATTTATCTGCCTAGCTGCTATAGCTTTTTTATCTGCCAACACAACTTTCGCCCAAGATACTGCAACTGCAAAACCAGAAGGTGAAATTAAAAATTACGATCAGGGTTTTAGATTGGGATTTGGTTTAAACGGAGGTTTACCAACTGACAATGCTTACGATTGGTCTCTTGGAGGAGATGTTCGTTTACAATATGATTTGTCTAAAAGAACATCGTTGACATTGACCACAGGTTTTACAAACTTATTCATGGGGAAAGATGACAATGGAGTTGATCAAAAAGACCTTGGATTTATTCCTGCAAAAGCGGGTTTTAAAGCCTTCATTTGGGAAGATCAATTTTATGTTTTAGGTGAAGTGGGTGCAGGTTTTGCCGTTACAAACGGATATAACGACACTACTTTTTTATGGGCTCCAGGAATTGGGTACGCTAACAAATATATCGACATTAGTGTTCGATACGAAGACTACAACAAATTCAAAACCAATCAGGTAGCTTTACGTCTTGCCTACGGATTTGATTTATAAAAATACGTTCATTTATTCTTTTGTTTTTGGTATGAACCCGACAGATCCTCATAGTCTGTCGGGTTTTGTTGTTTATATAAAGTCCAGACATAATAAATAAACCCGACAAGTTTCAAAAACCAATCGGGTTCAATACAGTAAAAAAATTATCTAATTTTCTAATCGTCACATTATCTAATTAGCTAATTAAGCTCCTAATTCCTTTTTATACATTTCGATATTGGCTTTAATCTTATCGTCAAGTTCTGGTTCTTTAATATCCGTATGTTTTTGCATTTCTTCCCAGATAATTTTTGCCACTATATAACGCGCCATTTCTTTATCATCTGCCGGAATCACATACCACGGAGCATAATCTGTCGAAGTCTTATTGATCGCTTCTTCATAATATTTTTGATATTCTTTCCAATGTTCACGTTCTTTTAAATCACCAGGCGAAAATTTCCAATGGTGTTTTTCTTCTTCCAAACGGCGAAGCAAACGTTCCCTTTGTTCCTCCTTGCTCAGATGCAAATAGAATTTCATTACAATCGTTCCGTTTTGCGAAATATGCTTTTCAAAATTATTGATTTGCTCAATTCTGTTTTCCCAAAATTGAGGCGTAATATCTTTAACCGAATTTATTCCTGGTAAATTCTCTCCCAAAATATATTCGGGATGCACGCGTGTTACCAAAACATTCTCGTAATGCGTTCTGTTAAAAATCGCAAACTTTCCTTTTTCTGGTAGTGCAATATAATGTCTCCACAAATAATCGTGTTCCAACTCAGTCGAATTAGGTGTTTTAAAGCTGTGCACCACAACCCCACGCGGATTAAATTCCTTAAAAACTTCTCTAATTAAACTATCTTTTCCTGAAGTATCCATACCCTGCAGGCAAATCAAAACACCGTATCTATTGTGCGAGTACATAACATCCTGCAAGTCGCTCAGTTTTGCCTGAACTTTATCCAGTTTTTTTTCTTTAGTCTCTTCATCTGCGTCAATATCAAGCAAAGTCGGAATCTTTGATAACTTTATTTTTTTTACAACTTTAAAATCATTCGGATCTATAGATTTCATATATCTTTCATTTTTATAATTATAAATATACTAATTTTACGAATCCCGATAGCTATCGGGACTGCTCATTGCAATACTTTTTCATTACTATCAGGGCTCATATCTTTTTCAAAACAACATTCAATGGAGAAATTTACATTAGAAATATTATTTCAAATCATCGGAATCGGATCAGCATCAGGATTATTCTTTAATAACAATTCACTTTATATCATTGGCGATAACAGCGGATTTTTATACGAATACAATATGCAGGATCAGCAATTGAGTCATCATCCTTTAATTGACAATCCGTCACAAAACATTCCAAAAAACATAAAACCCGATTTCGAATCGGTAACACATCATAATGATACTTTATATGTTTTTGGTTCGGGTTCTACAGACAAACGAAACAAAATGATTGCCTTCGATCTTAAGTCGAAAACCATCTTACAGAAAAATGATTTAGTTGATTTATATGCCTTAATGCAAAGTTTCGGCGAAATAAAACCAGAAGACTTCAATTTGGAAGGCGCAATTTTCGATGGCGAAAATTGGTATTTATTCAATCGTGGCAATGGAATATCAAACAAAAATACCATTTTCACCATTCACGCTAAAAGCCTGGGCGAAGCATTTGCTTTGGTGGCAACCAATTATAAGCTACCAAAAATTAAAGGCGTTCGTTCCAGTTTCACCGATGCTATTTTGGTCGAAGATAAAATCTATTTCTTATCAACTGCGGAAGACACCAAATCGACTTATGATGACGGCGAAATTTTAGGAAGTTTCATTGGAAGAATAGATCTTAAAACCATGAAAATCGATTTTACTCAAAAAATCACTTCAACTAATAAATTTGAAGGATTGACTTTTTACAAAAAATCAAATGATAAAATTGAGTTTTTGCTTTGTGAAGATAATGATACGGAATTATTGGAAACTAAGATTTTTAAATTGAGTTTGCCAGTTAAGTAAATTATCCAAATGAAAAAGATAATTATTTTCAGTTTATTTCTGTTAGTTCCAATATGTTTAATTGCTCAGACCACAATAACAGAATCTTTAGTAAAAAAAATATTAAAAGAGAGCATTGTCAAAAAGAAAAATGGTCGTTTCACAATGTCTTCAGATCAATCCTGGAACTTTAGTAATACCGATAGTTTATATTATAAACAAGATACAATAAATGCTATTTATTACAAATCTGGCAAGCATAAAAGTCATTGTGAATCAATTATCTGGACTTTTTATCGCAAAAATGCATTCATATTAGGTAGCGAATCTTTATGCAAGGAGCCTGCTACCAGATCAGTGACAATATACCCGCAAGATTATTTTACAATTGCAATTTATAAAGTTGAAGATGAAATAATGATCGACTTTTTTGACCAAAACAAAATTATTGTCGAGTCATTTAAAATTTTAGAGATAAACAATAATAATGATTACGATGAAATCATATTAAAACGTAGATTTAAACCTCAGTTTGCCAACTAAGTACTAATGAACTTTATATGAGAAAAATAATTATTTCAATATTACTAATCTTCACTCTTTTAGTTGGAGGCTATTTTTTTTATGATTTTAAAATAAACAAACCAAAAAAGGAATATTATAAAACTCTATCACCAAAAGATTTAGATCCAAAATCTTTTATTACTCTCTTTACAGAGAGATATAATAAGAGGCTAACAAATTTTGTAACACTGGGTGGAGAATTTCCTGAAAATTGGGTAAAACCAAATGATATCCAATATTTAATCTCAATTATGCATTCTAAACAAAAATGCTGCGGCTACATGAATATTTTCTCTTCGTACATCTCAAATGATAATGCTGAAGTTGGAGGTTTTGCCATAATTTTTCTTAATTCTTATATTTCTCAAACAAAAATAAATTTAGGCTTAAATTGTAATCCTAAAACAGATCCTGATTCAATTAAACAAATTGAAATGTGGTATCAGGAACAAACTAATTGACCTCATTTTATGTCATTCCGAGGAACGAGGAATCTCCGCAAGAAACTCCGCAGACAAAATCGCCAATCTTTGTCGAGCTACTTGCGGAGATTCCTCGTTCCTCGGAATGACAAGATCACGCGAAACAAAAGTTTACACTACTTGTAATTCTGTAAAGAAGATAATATAAAGAGCAAAGCAGTGCGTCTCACACAATGAATTTCCGTTGCCATAAACATTCCACATAAAACATATTTCACTTTGTGCAATTTTGCGAATCCTTTGCGAATCTTTGTGTAATAGCTTTACCACAGAGATTCACAAAGAAAGCACAGAGCAATGCAAAGATTTAGGAGAAAATTATTCTAATTATAACGTAGAAGCACTGCTGTGCGCCTCTACACAATAAAAAACGTATATTTAAATAAATAAACGCCATTTCTAAACTTTTTTTCATCGCCTTCCCAACCTTTTTATCTATTAAGCTCTCTTTAGTATAAAGACAACAATTGTGATAAACGAAACCATCATTTCTAACTGCAAAAAAATGCATCGTGAGGCTCAGCGTCAGGTGTATGAGCATATGGCTCCAAAATTGTATCGCGTTTGCAAACGATACCTAAAGAAGGAAGAAGAAATTGAAGAAGCTATGGCTGACGCTTTCTATACTATTTTCACAAAACTGGAACAACTTAAAGAACCAAAAGCGTTTGAAGCTTGGGCGCGAAAAATAACCGTCAATCACTGTTTGGCAACAATCAAGAAAAATACCAATTTCAATATGTATCTTGATGATGTCAAATTGCTGTCACAACCTTTTACAGATGAAATCAATTCTCTTGAAGAAGAAGATTTACTCAATTTACTAAACCATATTCCGGACGGCTGTAAAACTGTTTTTAACCTTTTTGTTATTGAAGGTTTTGGGCACAAAGAAATTGCAGCGGTGCTTAACATTTCTGAAGGCACATCAAAATCACAGTTGAATGCAGCTAAAACCAAGCTGAAGGAATTAGTAAACAAATTGTATTATCAAAAAGCAAAGTAGTCATGGACAATCAAGATAAAATATTCGATAAATTTAAAGAAGCCGCCCACAACTCGGAACAAAAAGAGTTTCCGGGAATGGAAAAAGTCTGGGCACGTGTTGAAGAAAAACTGGACAAAAAAGAAGACAAAAAAGCGATTTCGCTATGGAAAAAAATTGCCATCGCTGCTTCTCTTTTATTACTAATTTCTTTAGGGGTACAATTTTTTAAATCAGATCAAAAAACTACAATTCCGGCTTCAGAAGTTGTAGTAAATGAAACGGAGAAAGAAGTGATTCAGAATTCAGAAATTAAAAAAGATGGAGTTGTCGTTGAAGATTCAAAACTAGTTCCGAAAGCGGAAGCTGTCAAAATTTTAGACAACCAAATAAAAAAACAGCAAACTACGGTTGCCAACAATGAGCAAATTACAGTTACAGAAGCTGTTGGCGCCGGAACCGTCATTTCTGCACCTGTTTACGAAGAAGCAAACGCACCAATTTCAGAATCTGTTCATTCAGGTTATGTTAATGACGACGAAAATTCAGTTGCAAAAGATAAAGTTGCTGATTTCGGTTATTCAAAAAAGGCAGAAAGAGAAGCTTTTTCAGCAAAAGCAGCCGGACAACAAGCTGAACAAGCTAAAAAAACAACCCCTTTGGTTATCTTAAACGGAAAAGCAATGTCTCATAGCAACGATGCAAAAAGAGATGAAATGATGCAGGCAGAATTACCAAATCTACAACCGGAAAACGTAGAATCATTAGTGGTTTTAGACGAACCCTTATATATTATTGATGGCGTCTATTATTCAGAAAATGATTTATTCGGAGATAATCCAACTAGCCCATACGCTCCTTTAAACAAACAGGAAATCAAAACCATTACTATTCTCCAGGATACTGAAGCCGTTGCAAAATATGGCGAAAAAGGAAAAAAAGGTGTTGTAATTATTACGACAAAAACCGGAAAACCTTCCAGCAAAAAATAATCTTACCAAGAGATCTTTGTCAAAGTTTAAAACTTTGACAAAGATTAATTCCAATATTCATTTTAAAAATCACTTTTATGAAAAATGTAAAAATTATTTCATTGGGCATTGCTATGCTTATATGTTTCATAACTCATGCACAGGAAAAAACAAATGTTGAAAAGAATTCTTCGCAAACAGAAATAAAATCTACCTCTTTTACTAAATCAAAAGATACAACTACTAATGTAAAACTTTCACTGAATTACGTTCAACCTGCAACTCCGACAACCCGAATCGTAATATGTGCACCTTCACGATCTCGAATTATTGAACCTCTGTATATTATCGATGGTGTTGCAATAAATTCTAAAGAGTTTTCTGTAATCAATCCAAACGATATTCAGGAGATAAAAGTTTTAAAAGATGCTGAAGCTACTTCGGCTTATGGCAATCAAGGCAGAAATGGAGTTATTATTATTACGACAAAAAAGAAGCACAATCAAAACAATAATGAGGAATAAAATTGATTTAAACCTTTACTTCAGTACTAATATTAACCAATATTTATTTACATTTGGTTTCCTTTTGAAAAATCTTTCAAAAATTATTCTAGTACAAAATCAATTTCAAACAAAATTTCATGAACCCTATTTTAAATCAGAATTTATTTCTTGTAAAAGAACACATTGGAATGTTTAAGGCCGCTAATAATTATGATATTTACAATCCCGAGAGCAATCAGCTTATAATGAATTGCAGAGAAAACAATTTGGGATTTTTTACCAAAATGTTACGCTTTACAGAATACAAAAGAATGACGCCCTTTAATATCGAAATCACATCGGCTTCTGGTGAGAAAATAATTGCTGTAAAACGCGGTATTGCGTGGTTTCGTTCGACTGTTGAAGTTTTTGATGAGAAAGATCGTTTAATTGGAACTTTTAAACAAAGATTACTTTCTATTGGAGGAAAATTTGAGATTTTAGACAAAAATGAAAAACCCGTTGCGACACTTCAGGGAAAATGGACGGGTTGGGATTTTAAATTCAGCTATGAAAACAAACAATTGGCGCAAGTAAATAAAAAATGGGCCGGAATGGGCAAAGAGTTTTTTACCAGTGCTGATAATTATGTTTTACAGATAGAAGAAACTGTACCCCAAGACAGTCCGCTTAGACAATTAATCCTTGCGGCGGTAATGTGTATCGATATGGTTCTGAAAGAATAAAAAAGTTGTTAAACTTAGATTAAGAAAACATTTAAAGCATTATTTTAGGAAGCAAAAACTGTATTTTTGTGTTACTAAAATGATGCTTTCTGCATTTCTAAAAATACTACCATGACAGACTTAAAAAATAAAAATGCCCTAATTACGGGAGCCGGAAAAGGAATCGGAAAAGCTATTGCGCTTGCTTTGGCCAAAGAAGGTGTAAATGTAATTTTAATTTCAAGAACACAAAACGACATTGATCAACTGGCAGACGAAGCATCTAATTTAGGCGTAAAATCATTGGCTTTAGCGGCAGACGTTTCAGATATAAATTCGATAAACAATGCAGTAGAAAAGGCACTAACAAAATTTAAAATGATAGACATTTTAATTAACAGCGCCGGAATCGCTTCTTTTGGAAAATTCATGGAATTGGAACCAGCAGCCTGGGAAAAAATCATTCAGGTGAATTTAATGGGAACCTATTATACAACCCGCGCCGTTATTCCAAATATGATCGAGAGACAAACGGGTGATATTATTAATATTTCGTCAACTGCAGGACTTGCAGGAAATGCATTAACGAGTGCTTACAGCGCTTCAAAATTTGCAGTTTTAGGTTTGACAGATTCTCTAATGCAGGAAATGAGAAAACACAATATTCGTGTTTCCGCATTAATTCCAAGTACGGTAGCGACTGACATGGCAAAAGATTTAAACTTAACAGATGGTAACCCTGAAAAAGTAATGCAGTCTGAAGATATTGCCGAATTATTGATTGCTCAACTTAAATTAAGCCGAAGAGTTTTTATTAAAAATAGCAGTATTTGGTCTACAAATCCTTAATTTTAAAAATAAATTCCAATATTAAAATTCCAAATTCCAACTCTTATACGAGTAGAATTTAAAAAATTGGAATATAAAAACTATCGTACTTTAATCTTTATGAAAGTTTAAAACTTTCGCTAAGATCTAATAGCCTAAAAAATAAAAATTTTAATATTTAAATTCCCTATTTAAAATACTGATTGATTTGGAATTTGGAATTTAAAAAATTGGAATTTTACTAAAACTAAAATGATGGAACAATATTTAAGACAATTAATTGCAATAGAATTCACCGATAAAAAAGAAATTTTTACTGGATTCCTTATTGATTATTCTGATGATTGGATTCTTTTGAGAAACAATCCGGTTGATTATATACTGGATGGTTTTGTGATTCTGAAAAATAAAAATATAGAAGCAATTCACAGAGATCAGGATCTTGCCTTCACGGAAAAAGTGATCCGTTTAAAAGGTTTAAAAACAAATGCCGAAGATATTATTCCAATCAAAGATTTAGCCACGATTGTGAATTTCTTAACCAATAAATATGGCATTTTTCAGATTTCAAAAAAATCGGCTAAATCGGCTTACTTAGGAAAACTACTTACTTTAAATGATGAAGAATTAACTATTGATTTCCTGGACACAAGAGGTCAGTTTGGAGGTGAATTAAGTTTTAATCCTGAAAAAATCAGAGTTATTGAATTTGATACGGATTATATCAATTCTTTGAAGTTGGTATTGGAGCAAGAAATAAAGTAGCATGAATAAAATTATCTATTCCACGATTGTTTCTTTTTTTGTTTTTTCTTGTAATACAAAGATCAATAATGAAATTACTGCATCTCCTACTACAAAAAGAATTGATACTTCAAAAAGCCAAATAAAATCTATTCAAAAGGAAAAAACGAACCGAATTTTAATTGGGACTAAAATAGATGGCGATTTTGATGGCGATGGTAAAGATGAATTTGCAATTATTAACCAGACAAAACAAGGGGAAGGAAATCCTGTTGAAAATGGAACTCCGGATGAATATACAATCTTTTTTAGTAATAAGACATTAAAGCCAATCATTATTGGGTGTTGTGCAGCTCAATTAATAAATGAGGGCGATTTAAATCAGGACGGTAAAGAAGATTTTTCAGTTTATCAGGCTCCAATGAATGGGACTGTTTATGAAATGAAAACCTATTCACTTCAAAATTCAAATTGGAAACAAATCATAGAAACTTTTTTGATACCAACGGCGCATAAAGAATTGAATAATGAAGAGCTACAAAAGAGAGTTTTTCTTGAGAACAATACAATGTATATCCTTAAAGAGGATCCCAATGATGAAAATTATAAATTGATTAAGAAAAAGATTAAATTAAATTAAAAACAGCAAAGCCCTTTAAAAAGGGCTTTGCTGTTTTTATAAACTTTAGAAATATAAACCATTTTACATTTCACAAATATCATTTTACACTTCTGCTAATTTATTTAAAAACTCTAAACGAACACTTCCGTCTTCATCGATTTTTGTCAAATTAATCTCTTGAAGCGTATTAATCAATTCCGGATTCCATGGTGTTTTTACTTTTACGTAGTTTTCAGTAAAACCATGAATGTATCCTTCTTTATTTTCACTTTCAAAAAGAACCGTTCTGTTAGTTCCTAATTGGCTTTCGTAAAAAGCACGACGCTTTTTAACAGATAAACCTCGAAGCATTTTGCTTCGTTTTGCACGAACATTTGCAGGAACAACTCCTGACATATTAGCGGCTTCAGTATTATCTCTTTCAGAATACGTAAATACGTGTAAATACGAAATGTCCATTTCATTCAAGAAGTGATAGGTTTCTAAAAAGTGCTCATCTGTTTCCCCTGGAAAACCAACAATAACATCAACACCTATACAAGCGTGCGGCATTACTTCACGGATCTTATTTACACGTTCTGTATAAACTTCACGTAAATAACGACGTTTCATTAACTTCAAAATAGCATTGCTTCCTGACTGTAACGGAATATGAAAATGCGGTACAAAAGTGCGGCTTTTAGAAACGAATTCAATTGTTTCGTTTTTCAACAAATTAGGTTCGATTGAAGAAATTCTCAAACGTTCAATTCCCTCAACTTTGTCTAAAGCCTGAACCAAATCAAGAAAAGTATGTTCGTGTTTTTTATTTCCGAATTCTCCTTTTCCGTAATCACCAATATTTACTCCGGTCAAAACAATTTCTCTGATGTTTTGAGCTGAGATTTCTTTAGCATTTTGCAAAACATTTTCAAGAGCATCACTTCGTGAAATTCCTCTTGCTAACGGAATTGTACAATATGTACATTTATAATCACAACCATCCTGAACTTTTAAGAAAGCACGAGTTCTGTCTCCAATAGAATAACTTCCAACATAAAAATCAGCTTCAGCAATTTCACACGAGTGTACTTCACCCATATCGTTTTTACTTAAGTCATGAATATAATCCGTTATTTTAAATTTCTCTGTAGCACCCAAAACCAAATCAACGCCATCAACAGCTGCTAATTCTTCCGGTTTTAATTGCGCATAACAACCAACGGCAGCCACAAAAGCCTTTTCATTGAGTTTCATTGCTTTCTTCACAACCTGCTTAAATTGTTTATCTGCATTCTCTGTAACCGAACAGGTATTGATAACATAGATGTCTGCAACTTCTTCAAAATCGACACGATCGAAACCTTCATCATTGAAGTTTCTGGCGATTGTAGAAGTCTCTGAAAAGTTCAGTTTGCAACCAAGCGTATAAAAAGCAACTTTTTTTCTGTTTTCCATAGGAATAGACTACGTTTTAAGTAGTAAGATATTATATTTACATCTCTTTTGAAGAGTTTGCAAATTTACGTACAATATTCTTTAAAATAAAATCAATAATACACTATATATCAACATTTTGCACGGAACCTATATTTTGAATCAGTCTGAAAAACAGCAATCCGTACAAAGTATATTTTGAAAACAAGATAATTGTAGAAATACAAAAAAGAATTTCAATAAGAATAAATTGACAAAATATCGATTAAATGCAAATATTATCGATTAAATACATTTTTTTAAGATTAAAATTGAAATTTTCTTACATTTAACTTTGTTTAGAAAATTTTTAGAAGTATTTTCACTTCATTAAAAAAAACTAAATTATTTTATAAACAAATTACGCATAACAATTTTGTTTTTTACTCGTTATGTTGTTGTTTTGTTATAATAAAAAATGGGCAGGCCGAAAACCAGAAAGAGTAGGCAAAAATTATAAATTAAATTCTATATGAAAGCATTTTTACCCACAATCTGCTTGATGATCTTAACCGCTTTTAGTTCGCAAGCGCAAACTAGTACTCCGGCTGCAGCTAATCCTTTTCCATCGATTAGCACTTTAACAACTTGGGCGAGTTTAAACTCTCAGTCACAATTTGATATTGCTATTCGTGCGGTTGGATTTAAATTTGAAGTAAAAGAGCCAGGTGAAGGTTCAACTGCTTATACTTATATTCGTAAAGTGACTGTAAATGAAGTAAATTATACTGATAGAATTGTTTATAGAATTACAAACAACAATTCAGCAAGTATTATTTCTTTAGTTACTGCTTCTACAGATTTAGTAAGTTTGTACACACCACAATTGGCAACTTTCAAAAACAACAACTGTAAAACAGAAATGTCTAAAGACAAAAACACAACTTGCAGCTGTTATGAAAGTGTAAATTTTGCAATCGATCTTTGCGACGAACGTGTAAAATTAACTATGGGTGATGGAAATAAATATTTTGTTTCTGTAGCTAAAAAATAATACCAAAAAATTCAGAGAATAAAAACGACGAGTTGTTTTCCAAATCTTTGCAAACCTTAATGAGGTAAGTTTACAAAGATTTGGGACGCATTTCTCTGGTTAAACCAAATTTGGGTTTTTCAATTCATACCAAACTTCGAATTCTCCTTCGTATTCAAATGAATTAATGTAACGCAGACCGAGTTTTTCGAGAATTTTTCTTGAATTTTCATTTCCTTCATCTGCGTACGCATAAAGTGCGTCTGCTTTCAATTCGTTAAAAGCATAATCTACAAAGACTTTTCCTGCTTCGGTAGCGTATCCTTTTCCCCAATGCTTCTCTATAAAACGATATCCAATTTCATAAAAATCTTTATGATTATTGATTTCATTGGTAATAAATTTTATACCGGACCATCCTAAAAATTCATTAGTTTCTTTTAGAATAACAGCCCAACGGCCTGTTCCAAAATCTTTGTATTGTTGTTGAACATTTTCAATATAACCAATACTTTCTTCAATACTTTTTACTGGTTTCTTACCAACAAAGAGATGCACATTCGGATTAGAATCCAATTCAAACATACCATCAACATCTGACATTTGTAATTCTCTTAGAAGCAAACGTTCTGTTTCAATTGACTTCTTCATGAACATAATTATTTAAGATATATTTCTGAACAACTTCAGCAACACCATCATCGTTATTTGATGCTACAATTACATTAGCCCTGTCACGCAATTCAGGTGTCACATTATCAACCCAAACACCTAAACCCGCATATTCAATCATGGTTAAATCATTGCCTGCGTTTCCGACAGCAATAATTTCGCTTTGATGAATATTTAGCTTCTCTGCTAAGATTTTTATACTTGCTGCTTTATCGATTCCGTTTTGAGCTGCTTCAAGAAAAAATGGTTTTGACATGGCAATACTTAAATGAGGCATTGCTAATTTTAAATCTTGCTCTAATCCTTTTAAATATGAAGGTTCAGCCAATAAAATACATTTTACTGCAGGTTTAGTAACGGCATCTTTAAAACTGGGAACTTTAATATGAGTTAAGCCCGTTATCTCTTTTTCGATTTCAATATACTCAGAATCTGTTTCACTTATAATTTCATTATCCAGGTAGGTTATAATGTGTGTTTTCATTTTCACACTATAATCGTATAAGTCATGGATTTGTTCTACAGTCAACTTTTGTTCAAATAAAACTAAATCATCTTTTACCGTACTAATTATAGCACCATTAAAGGAAATAATATAAGAATCGTTTAAATCCAATTCGAGTTCTTTTGCATAAGCTGTCATGGCAGATGTTGGACGGCCAGAAGCCAAAACCACATAAACACCTTTTGCCTGCGCTTCAAGAAGTACTTTTTTATTTAATTCCGAAATTTTATGATCGTCTGTCAACAAGGTATCATCCATGTCGAGTACCAGCATTTTGTATTGCATATTTTTTTAGTTTTCAGTCGCAGTCTCAGTTGACAGTATTATAACTGTTAACTGAGACTGATTACTTTTTCTACTTTATACCAATCTGTTTTCTGTACTGAGACTGAAAACTAAGACTGAAGACTTTCCTAAATACTCATTCTGAATTCTTCAATCACTGGGTTTGCCTTCGCAAAATCAGTTTCCTGAATAAATACCTCAACAGCTAAATCAGTTTGTCCAAAACCTCCCAAACGCGCCGATTGAATATTGTCTTTTTTTGTAGTTTCTACTCCCGCTTGTTCTAATCTTTCCTGTAAAGCAATTGCTAAAACTTCACTTCCTGAAAACACTTTCATTAATCCCATGACATTTTATTTTTTATATATTTTACTATCTTGTTTCTATAGTACCGTTTTTTATTCCAATACTGTACACCGTGACTGAAACTGAAAACTTATTCCTCCTCTTCAATTCCGTCCTCTTCTTCGTCCAACTCTTCTTCTCCTTCTTCATCCATATCGAAGAAATAAGGTTCAAACAGGAATTTATCGGCCAAAATCTCGATACGTTCTGTCAATATTTCAGCAAAAATAATACGTTGCGTTTTGGCAATACTGTTTGAAATACGCATGATTTTAGTCTCATTACGCAATCTCAAAATCGGGTCTGCATCATCTAAAATTAACATTTTTAAACGGTTTACATTGTAACCGGCAGTGGTAAACATATCACTCAGTTTGTTTGGCGTTCCAATTAAAACATCAACTCCTGTTGAGATATAGTTTTTATCGTAGTCCATATCGCCTTTGTCATGAACTCCGTAAACTTCAAGATTGGTATATTTTCCGTATTTCTCAAAAAGGGCTTCCATCGCCAATACTTTTTCCTTGTCTTCTACAATAATCAAAGCACGTGGAGACTCTTCTGTATGACCCACTAATTGCTGAATTACATTTATTACAATTGTTGTCGACTTTCCAGTTCCTTTTGGAGAGACAATCATACAATCTGCACCACTTTTTATGGTTGAAAAAGTTTCCATCTGCAATATATTTGCTTCTGTTAAACCATTTTCAATTAAGGCATCTTGTAACTTCTCGTTTATTTTTTTTAGTTTCATTCTTAATGATTAAAAGATTGAAAAATTGAAAAATTGAAAATTTCAGCTCAGGCCAAATCTTTAAATTTTTAAATTATTCAATCATTAAATTAATTTATTTACTGGCAAACATTTTTACATCGGTTTCAGAAATTTCTGTTCCTCCTAAAATAATCAATCTTTCGACTACATTTCGAAGTTCACGGATATTTCCTGTCCAATCGTATTCCTGTAATAATTTTATGGCTGGTTGTGAAAACACTTTCACTACATTTCCTTGTTCCGAAGCAATTTTCTCTGCAAAGTGTCTTATCAAAGCCGGAATATCGTCACGTCTTTCATTCAATGGCGGCACTTTAATCAAAATTACAGCCAGACGATGGTATAAATCTTCACGGAAACGACCTTCGGCAATTTCTGTTTTTAAATCTTTATTGGTCGCTGCCACTACACGAACGTCAACTTTAATATCTTTCTCAGCACCAACTCTTGTAATCATGCTTTCTTGTAAAGCACGTAACACTTTGGCTTGCGCCGAAAGACTCATGTCTCCAATTTCATCTAAGAAAATAGTTCCTTTGTCAGCTGCTTCAAATTTCCCGGCACGGTCTTTAACCGCTGATGTAAAAGCACCTTTAACGTGACCAAACAATTCACTTTCAATTAATTCACTCGGAATTGCAGCACAGTTTACTTCGATTAAAGGAAAATTAGCGCGTTCGCTTTTTTCATGTAATTGATGTGCCACTAATTCTTTTCCGGTTCCGTTTGGACCCGTTATCAAAACTCTGGCTTCGGTTTGTGCCACTTTATCAATCATTAATTTAATATGACTGATCGCTTCACTCTCCCCTACCATTTCGTAGTTTTTACTCACTTTTTTCTTTAGAATTTTATTCTCAACTACCAGTTGTTTTTTATCTAAAGCATTACGAACCGTATTCAATAAACGATTTAAATCTGGCGGTTTTGAAATATAATCAAAAGCCCCCAAACGCATCGTATGAATAGCAGTTTCCATATCGCCGTGACCGGAAATCATAACCATCGGAATTTCCGGTTTTATCTTTTTTACTTCTTCCAAAACCTCAACACCGTCCATCTTTGGCATTTTGATATCACACAAAACCAAATCGTAATCGTTGTTTTTTATTTTGTCAAGTCCCACAACCCCATCTTCAGCTTCATCAACCTGATAGGTATCATTTTCTTCTGATAAAATCTTTACCAAAACACGTCTGATCGCTGCTTCGTCTTCAATAATTAGTATTTTACTCATTTTTTTGAGGTTCTAAGGTTCTGAGATGCTAAGGTTCTAAGGTTTTTAATGAGTAAGCTAAGAAATCTTAGAACCTCAGAACCTTAGCAACTTAGCACCTTTAAAATTAATATTTAAGCCATCTATAAAGCTCCTTCCAGGTTGGTTTTTTACCATACATCAAAATACCAACGCGGTAAATTTTTGCGGCGAACCATACTACAAGGAAAAAGGTAGCAAACAATAATGATACCGAAATCGCAATTTGCCACCACGGCACGCCAAACGGAATACGCATTAACATAACAATTGGTGACGTTAACGGAATCATTGAAAATACTACCGCTACGGTTCCGTGTGGATCATTTACTACTGTAAAGAATCCTATGTAAACGCTTAAAATAAGCGGCATAATAATAGGCAAAAGAAATTGTTGCGAATCAGTCTGATTATCTACCGCTGCTCCAATTGCGGCATAAAACGAACTGTACAAAAAGTATCCTCCGACAAAATAAACCACAAAACTAATTAGAATACTGGCGATTGGTAAATTCCATAATTCGCTGATATACATTTGTGCCTTTCCTGACATTTCATGTTGTGCAGCATTCACTAATTCTGGTGGAATTTTAGCTGTTGGTCCTACATTTACGCCAAAAAAGGCCGAAGCTGCAAACATCAATCCAAGTCCAATAATAGCCCAAATCATAAATTGCAATATTCCTGCAAGCGAAGTTCCAACAATTTTACCAATCATTAATTGAAATGGTTTTACTGATGAAATTATAATTTCAATAATTCGGTTTGTTTTTTCTTCGATTACACTTCTCATTACCATGTTTCCATAAATGATAATGAACATCATAATCAAATATCCGAAAGCACCACCAATTCCTATTTTTATTTCATTTAATCCTTTCAAACTTTCTTCTCCGGATGCTTTTGACAAATGAATATTTACATCAGCCTGTGCTTTTTTAATTGCCGAAGTATCCAGTTTTGCTTTTTCTAAATTTAGTTTCGTGATTTTTTCTGCAATAACATCTTGTGTGTTTTCAATAAAAGTGATGCTTGGACTATTGTTCGAAACAAACTCAATTTTACTTTCTAAATCTTTTAAATTATCCGTTTTTGGAATAATAATCAGACCGCTAAAATCTTCTTTTGTAATACTGTCCTTTAAAGCTTTTACATCAATTTCAGATAAATTCAAGTATTTAAACTCTCCGTCTTTCTTATTTTGTTTCAAAAAATCATTGGCAAACAAACCTGTTTCATCATGAATCGCAATTCGTTTGGTTTCAGCCTTCATCGAACTCAAATACCCAATAAACACCGCAATTGCTACAAACAAAAGCGGACTCAAAAAAGTCATGACAACAAAAGACTTATTGCGAACTTTTGCAATAAATTCTCTTTTTATAATCAGCGAAATGATGCTCATTCTTAATTTTAGATTTTAGATTGTTGATTTTAGATTGTCGATCTAGATTTTAGCTCTTCACTCTAAAATCTGAAATCTGAAATCTAAACTTTATTTTCAGTAACCGTTTGAATAAATATATCGTTTACACTCGGAATTTTTTCTACAAAATGTGTCACCTGTCCGCGTTGCGTTAAAATATACAATAACTCATTTGGCGCAGCATCTCCAATTTGGATGTTTAATTTCAAATCATCATTTAGTGATTTAAAATTGGCTGGCGAAACCGTAAACTTCTGTGTGATGTCATACATTAAACCTTCAACATTGCTGGTCAGGATTCCAACTTCGAAACTATTGGTTTTAAACTGACGTTTTACATCGCTCAGTTTTCCTTCAATTAATTTATTCGATTTGTGAATTAAAGCAATATGATCGCAAAGTTCTTCTACACTTTCCATTCGGTGTGTCGAAAAAATAATCGTTGCACCCTGTTCTTTCAATGCCAGAATTTCATCTTTAATAATATTCGCATTAACCGGGTCAAAACCAGAAAAGGGCTCGTCAAAAATCAGCAATTTAGGCTTATGCAAAACACAAACCACAAACTGAATTTTTTGCGCCATTCCTTTTGAAAGCTCCTGAATCTTTTTGTTCCACCAACCCTGAATTCCTAAACGATCGAACCAATATTCTAATTGTACTTTTGCCTCCGCTTTAGAAAGTCCTTTCATCTGCGCCAAATACAAACATTGCTCACCCACTTTCATAGAAGTATACAAACCTCTTTCTTCAGGCAAATAACCAATAGTCTGGACATGTTTAGGCTGTAATTTTTCTCCATCTAAAATAACCTCACCGCTGTCTGGCAATGTAATTTGATTGATGATTCGGATAAGGGAAGTTTTTCCAGCTCCATTCGGACCTAATAATCCGTAAATACTACCTTTTGGCACATTTAATGAAACTTCGTTAAGCGCTACATAATCACCGTATTGTTTTACGACTTTATGTACTTCGAGTAAGTTGCTCATGCGATTTTTTAGATTTTCTTTAGTCAATTTGACCATTGTGGCTTTGCGCCTGTAAAAGTAAATAATTCACAGCTAATCTGAGTACTAATACGCAAAAAACCCATTCTAAATTTATGTTAGAATGGGTTTTATATTGATTTAAACATTTCTGAAAAAGTTTAGCTTATGAAAACATATCTTTTACTTTTTCAAAAAATGATTTTTCTGATTTTTCAGGACTCGGAACAAAGTGTTCGTCGTTCAAAGCATTTTCAAAAAATTGTTTTTGCTCTTTGTTCAGCGTTTTTGGTGTCCATACATTTACGTGAACCAGTAAATCTCCGCTTCCGTAACCGTTAATACTTGGAATACCTTTTCCTTTTAATCTTAATATTTTACCAGATTGAATTCCTTCTTCCAGTTTAATACGAACTTTTCCGTTGATTGCTTCGATATCTTTAGAAACACCTAAAACAGCCTCTGGAAAACTAATATATAAATCAAAGTGAATATTTTCACCTTCACGTTTCAAAAATTCGTGTTCTAACTCTTCAATTGCAACAATCAAATCACCCGGAACGCTATTTCCCGGAGCATCATTTCCTTTATTAGAAACTTTCAACTGCATCCCGTCAACAACTCCTGCCGGAATTTTGATCGAAACCGTTTCGTCTTCCAGAATCATTCCCTGAGCATCAGCTTCAGAAGGTCTTTTATCTAAAATCTGTCCAGAACCACCACAAGTAGGACAAGTAGATGCAGATTGCATTCTTCCTAAAATAGTATTGGTAACACGCATTACCTGCCCCTGACCGTTACAAGTCGAACACGTTTTATACGTTACACCTTTTGCCTGAACTTTACGTTTTACTTTTACTTTTTTCTCAACTCCATTTGCAATTTCTTCTAAAGTCAATTTAACTTTAATTCGAAGATTGCTTCCTTTAGCGCGACGAGGACCGCCTCCGCCTCCACCGAAACCGCCAAATCCTCCACCAAAAATATCACCAAACTGGCTGAAAATGTCATCCATATTCATACCACCGTGGCCACCACCAAATCCGCCAGAACCATCAAATGCCTGATGTCCATACTGATCGTATTTTGCTTTTTTGCCAGGATCACTTAAAACTTCGTAAGCTTCTGCCGCCAATTTGAAGTTTTCTTCTGCCTCTTTGTCGCCTGGATTTTTATCCGGGTGATATTTCAACGCACTTTTTCGGTAAGCTTTTTTTATTTCGGCAGCGTCAGCATTTTTTGAAATGCCTAGTATTTCGTAAAAATCTTTTTTCATAATTTAGGTTAAATTCCAAAATATAAACTCCAAATTCCAATTCTTAAAATTGACTTTCAGAATGTATTAATTGTATTTTTTAGTTACCAATAACCACTTTAGGGAAACGAATAATTTTGTCTCCTAATTTGTATCCTTTTTCAATAACGTCAACAATTTTACCTTTCAATTTGTCAGAAGGTGCAGGAATTTGTGTAATTGCTTCAGCAAAGTCAGCATTAAAAGCATCACCAGCTCTAACTTCAACTTGCTCTAAACCTTTAGCTACCAAAGTGCTTT
The DNA here is from genome assembly GCF_002217275.1 of Flavobacterium frigidimaris. Lineage (NCBI taxonomy): Bacteria > Pseudomonadati > Bacteroidota > Flavobacteriia > Flavobacteriales > Flavobacteriaceae > Flavobacterium > Flavobacterium frigidimaris. Next base: position 30,746 of record NZ_MUGV01000026.1, on the reverse strand, counting down.
TTAGTTTTTCGTGAATCAATTCAACTCCTTTTTTCAAGTTTTCATCGTCAGACTTACTGATCTCTACAGTTGCTCTGTCAAAATCATCCAAAACAGGAAGCATTGCTAACAAAACTTCTTGGTTTGCTGTTTTAAACAAATCCATACGCTCTTTTGAAGTTCTTTTTTTGTAATTTTCAAATTCGGCAAATAATCTCAAAAATTTATCTTTTTCTTTTGCCAAGTCTTGAGCCAATTGCTCTTCAACACTTAATTCTTCAACAATTAACTGCTCACCGTTGGCATTGTTTTCTAACGTTACATCATCTAATTCCTGATCGAACTCTGTATTTTCCGTAGTCATATTACTTTTATTTTTAAAAATATCTTTAAACTTCATTTTTTATTCTTTCTGTTGGATTGCAAAAGTACTGCCAAATCTCTTAAAATGTCAAATTGTCACTTTATTAAAAATGAGAACTTTAAAAAACGAAAATAGCGCTTTAAAATTTAGTATAATTTTAAGACTATTACGTTATAGTTTATAGTATATTTGGTATCCAAAATAAAAAACTAAATTATTACCTATCAAAATTGAATTTAAGGGTTGGCTTCGGCCTCATAAATAATTATTAATTCAAGTTTACCTTATATTAAAAAAAAGCTTCGCCTTAAGAGACGAAGCTTTTTTTATGCTTATCCCTCCCTAAAACCTGAAAAGCGAAAAAATTTTACCGCAAAGAACGCAAAGTTTTTTACTCTTAAGCTTTATAATAAACACAAAGTTCGCAAAGCTTTGTATTAATATAGCTTTGCGAACTTTATGTTTTTTGAAAGTATTCTTATGACAAAATTCTTTACATTTTTTGCCGTAGAAATTGCACGGGCGGAGGGATTCGAACCCCCATCAACGGTTTTGGAGACCGCTATTCTACCCTTGAACTACGCCCGTAACTTAAGGTCGGCAAATTAAAAGTTTTTTTTCTTCCCCGGCAACTATTTCAGGAAGAGATTTCAAAAGAAAATCCTTTAAATCTGAGCTATATGAAGCAAAAACCTTTGCTTCAAACAGTTAACCTATAATTTTTTATTTCACGCAGATTTTAAAAAGATTTAGGCAGATTAATGCAGATTTATTTACATAACAATCAAATTAAATCTGCGTGAATCTGCAAGATCTGCGTGAAACAAAAATCTAAATAATCCTCTAATCTATCAAAAACCAGTTTAGAATGAAACTATGCCAACAAAGCATTTTTTAATCCTTCGAAATCAACTGAAACCTGTTCGCCTGTCACTAAATTTTTAAGTGAGTAAGAATTTGACGCAATCTCCTGATCGCCCGCAATTACTGCAAACGGAATCAATCTTTTATCGGCATACTGAAACTGCTTTCCAACTTTTACATTGTCTGGATACAATTCCACTTTTATATTTTCTTTTCTCAATTTCTGAATCGCCTGCGAAGCGTACAAAGCTTCAGCATCTCCATAATTAATAAACAATGCTTTTGATGTCGCCGCTACTGTTTCAGGGAATAATTGCAATTCTTCTAAAACCAGATAAATTCGGTCAAGGCCAAAAGAAATTCCAACACCGCTCATATTTTTCAAACCAAAAATACCAGTCAAATCGTCGTATCTTCCACCACCACCAATAGAGCCCATCGAAACTGTTTTTGGAGCTGCAACTTCAAAAATAGCACCGGTATAATAATTCAATCCGCGTGCTAATGTCACATCAAGATCTAATGTCGCAGTTGCCAAACCTAAAGTTGCCACATTGTCACAAATGAATTTTAATTCCTGCACTCCTTTCATTCCCTCTTCTGATGAAGCTAATAAATCTGAAAGTTGATTTATTTTATCTGAAAAAGATCCTGTAAAACTAAAAAGCGGCTGTACTTTAACCAAAGCTTCTTCAGCAATCCCTTTTTCGATCATTTCTTTTTTAACGCCGTCTTCACCAATTTTATCCAGTTTATCAAGAGCAACCGTAAAATCAATCAATTTATCAGATGCTCCAATTACTTCAGCAATTCCCGATAATATTTTTCTGTTATTGATTTTGATGGTAACGCCTTCTAATCTTAATGATGTAAAAACAGTATCATACAATTGTACCAATTCTACTTCCTGCCACAACGATTTTGAACCCACAACGTCAGCATCACATTGATAAAATTCTCTGTAACGTCCTCTTTGTGGTCTGTCAGCTCTCCAAACCGGTTGGATCTGATATCTTTTAAACGGAAATTCAATTTCGTTTTGGTGTTGTACGACGTATCTTGCAAACGGAACAGTTAAATCGTAACGTAATGCTTTCTCTGAAATTTTTCCCGTGAATTTATTCAGCTCAATTCTTTGACTCAAATCAATAGTTTCTGCCGAATTAACTTGCAACGATTCAATAGATTCCGGTAATTCAATTTTATTTTTATTGAAGAAGAAATTACCTGAATTTAATATTTTAAAAATCAAACGATCTCCTTCTTCTCCATATTTCCCCATCAAGGTATCTGAATTTTCAAACGACGGCGTTTCGATCGGTTGAAAACCAAATTTTTCAAAATTATTTTTTATCGTCTGAATAATATATTGACGTTTTGACACCTCTGCAGGCGAAAAATCTCGTGTTCCTTGTGGGATGCTTGGTTTTGAAGCCATCTTTTTTATTTTAGATTTCTGATTTTAGATTTTAGATTTTAGATTCTTTTAGACCTAAAATCTAAAAACTTTAAAATTAATTTATTTCTAGATTTTCTTTTAGATTGTTCGCTCTTTAGACTTTCGACTTTATGACTTTCCAACTTTCGACTTAAATAAGTCTGCAAATATCTGATTTTTTAAAATAAATAATGTCCGTTCGAAAACAAACTTGTAACAAAAAACGTATTTTCGTGACAAATTGGTCATGATGCTAAAATTATTTAAAGAAAATATCCGAATTGCTTTTGGTTCCATCAAAACACAATTGCTGCGAACTATTCTTACCGTATTAATCATCGCGATTGGTATTACAGCGCTTGTTGGAATCCTGACAGTTGTAACCGCTCTTGAAAATACCGTTTCTACCAATTTCGCTTCTATGGGAGCTAACACCTTCAACATCAACCAATACGAAAACACTGTAAAGAATCGAGGTGGAAACAAACGTGAAATCATAAACCCGATTATCTCCTATCCGGAAGCGGTTGCTTTCAAAAACAAATACAAATATCCGTTTACTGAAACTTCTCTTTCCTTTACGGCAACAGCAACGGCAGAAGTAAAATATCTAGATCAAAAAACAGATCCCGAAATTAAAGTGCTGGGCGTCGATGAACATTTCATTGGTAACTCCGGTTTAGAAATAAGTTTAGGCCGTTCTTTCAATCAATTTGATATTGAGAACAATACCTACTCTTGCATTGTAGGTTCTGATTTCGAAAAAGGTTTACTAAAAGACGTTAACCCAATTGATAAAATAATTTCGATTCGTGGTGCCCGCTTTAAGGTTATTGGCGTTTTAAAAGAAAAAGGATCAACATTTGGAAACAGTCAGGATTTACGTGTATTAATTCCAATTCAGGTCGCGCGTTCTTTATTTACAGCACCAAACATTAATTACACCATGAGTGTAATGGTTTCTAAAAAAGAACTTTTAGACGAAGCTGTTGACAACGCCACAAGTACCATGCGAAGAGTCCGTAAATTGAGCCCCGTTCGTGACAATAATTTCGGTATTGGCCGAAGCGACGATTTAATTAACCGAATTCTTGGAATCACTAAATATTTAGGCTGGGCTTCCTGGATCATCAGTATTATTACAATTCTCGGATCTTCTATCGCCTTAATGAATATCATGATTGTTTCGGTCACAGAGCGTACCCGCGAAATAGGTGTTCGTAAAGCTTTAGGCGCTACAAAAATCACGATATCTGTTCAGTTTTTTATCGAAACTTTATTGATTGGGCAAATTGGTGGTATGGTCGGTATCGTATTAGGAATTTTAATCGGTTTTGCTTTTGCAGCCGCAATGAGCTTTGCATTTGTCATTCCCTGGATGGCGATTTTTGCCGCTTTTGCCACTAGTTTTATGGTTGCCATTGTTTCAGGGTTATATCCGGCTATAAAAGCTTCACAACTGGATCCTATTGAGGCTTTGCGTTACGAGTAGTTTTCAGTCGCAGTCGCGGTTTTCAGTCACTACATTATGAACTGATAAAAATATTTAGAAGCAGAATAAATCGTTCCATAAGACGATCTGTCCCGCTATTCGTTTCAATCTTTTTTGTCCGCCGCAGCGGACAAAAAAGGATTTCCACTGCTATCGGGGCTAAATTAGAACTTTTCAACTTTTAAGAACTCTTTTGAGGTTTTAAGGCTTTAGCAATAAGTAATAAAATTATATGCAAAAATGACCTAATAATTGAAGACTGAGATTGAGACTGAAAACTAAATATTCCCTTTCATCATTCGGTCATTATCGTAAATATCTTTTTTTAATTCAATATTTTTAAAATTCATTTGCTCAAGTAAATCACTTGTCTCCTTGCCTAGATATTGATTGATTTCAAAATACAATTGTCCGTTTTCCAAAAGATTTACCTTTCCTATTTCTGCAATTTTCCTGTAAAAAATTAATGCATCATTATCTTCCACAAAAAGAGCCAAATGCGGTTCATAATCTAAAACATTCTTTTTAATTTCTACTTTCTCTAAATTTCGAACATAAGGAGGATTGGAAACAATAATATCATAATTAGATTTCAAAGCTTCTAATTCTAAAACATTTTTAAGCATAAAAGTCACTTCTACATTATTGTTTACAGAATTTCGTTTTGCCGTATCTAATGCTTTTTTAGAAACGTCAAGAGCATAAACATCAGCGTTGGGTAGATTTTTTGCCAGTGAGATAGCAATACACCCACTTCCCGTACCGATATCTAAAATCTTTAACTTTTTAGTCTTGTCTGCTATTGAATTCTCATTTATAATCCACTCAACCAATTCTTCAGTTTCTGGTCTCGGAATCAAAACATTCTCATTTACTTCAAAATCCAAACCATAAAAGCTTGTTTTTCCAAGTAAATACTGAATTGGAACTTCTTTTTTTAATTGCTTCAACAACGAATTCCAAATAACAAAATCACTTTCCGAAAAATTCAGTTCATGATTCAAAGCCAGATCGATTTGCCTTAATTTGTGCTTGTCTTCTAAAATTAAATAGAAAAAACTTTCCGCTTCATACGCATCGTAAAAAGGCGATAATTCTTTTATAAATTGAGTGCGGTATTGTTTAATTTTCATTTCGGGTCTTTGAGTATTATCTTTCGGCAAAAGCCAATTTCCTTTCAAATAAGTATGCTAAAAGCTAATTTGTTACAAAAGATTTTACAAATCTTTCAACATCCAAATAGGACAAGAACTATGTCCGGTACATCCCATTGGTGCATCTAAATATTCAAAACCTGATTTTTTATATAATTTTTGAGCAGCATGCATGAATGGCATTGTCTCAATATAACATTTTTCAAAACCAAAAACTTTAGCCTGCTCCAAACATTTCTCCATCATTTTACTTCCAATTCCCAAACCTCGTGTTTCAGGCAAAAAGTACATCTTTTGCAATTCACAAATTAAGGGATCACCATTTTCTAAAGGTGCAATTCCGCAACAACCCACTATTTTACCTTCATTTTCAACCACAAAATAAACAGATCGTGGTTTATTGTATTCTTCAAACATTAAGTCTAAATAGGGATCCTCATAGGCCGTACCCACTTTTGGAATTTCCATTTCATCAAAAACTGATCTTATTAATTTTGCAACTGCCTGATTGTCTTCTTTTTTAATCTTTCTAATAAGCCAATTTTTCATATTTCTTTTATACTTGTAATCTCTACAAAAGTAAAAATACTTTTCTTATAGTTTCTTATCATACATGAATAACTATGGGACTAAACTCAAAAATAATTACTTTTGTAGTGTGAATGCACATGAAAAATACATAAAACGCTGTATAGAACTTGCCAAAAATGGTTTTGGAACAACTTATCCAAACCCAATGGTAGGAAGCGTAATTGTTTACAATGACCAAATTATAGGTGAAGGCTGGCATAAAAAAGCCGGAGAACCGCACGCAGAAGTCAATGCGATTCGATCTGTAAAAGACAAATCGTTGCTAAAAAAGGCCACAATTTATGTAAGTTTAGAACCTTGCAGTCATTTTGGAAAAACACCTCCTTGTTGCGATTTGATTATTGCAAATGAGATTCCGAATGTCGTTGTTGGAACTGTGGATCCAAATGAAAAAGTGGCCGGAAACGGAATCAAAAAACTAATTGAAGCCGGAATTAATGTTACCGTCGGAATTTTAGAAAACGAATGCTACGAGCTAAACAAACGCTTTTTTACTTTTCATAATAGACAGAGACCTTATATTATATTAAAATGGGCCGAAAGTCAGGATGGTTTTTTATCTCCTGAGAAAGATGTTAATCAGGAACGGAAACCCATTTGGATTACCAATTCCTATTCAAGACAACTGGTTCATAAATGGCGAAGTGAAGAACAAGCCATTTTAGTGGGAACTCAAACCGTAATTGATGACAATCCGAAATTAAATGTTAGAGATTGGTCAGGAAATAATCCTGTTCGTGTTGTCTTAGATCAAAATAATCGCATTTCGAAAGAGAGTTTTATTTTTGATGACAGCGTTAAAACTATCCTATTTACAAAATGTGAAATTAACTTTTCAGCAGAAAACACTACCTTTGAAGTAATCGATTTTAATCAAAATATAATACCGCAAATTTTAACTGTTTTGCATCAAAACCAAATTCAGTCTATTATTATAGAAGGCGGTTTGAAAACTTTACAGGCATTTATCGATCACGACATTTGGGACGAAGCTCGCATTTTTATTGGAAACACTACTTTTAATAAAGGAACAAAAGCTCCAGTTATGCAAAAGAAAATTACAACCAAAACAAATATTCAGAACGACGAATTAATATACGTTAGAAATCATGATTGATACTATAATTTTTGACTTTGGAGATATTTTTATCAATTTAGATAAACAGGCCACTATTTCAGGATTGCAGAAACTTGGCATGACGGAATGGAATGCAGAATTGGATCGTTTGAATCTTTTGTTTGAAACCGGAGATATTTCGCATGATGAATTTCTGGCTGGTTTTCAAAAACAACTTCCAAATGCTTCAATCGAAGAAATTCTGGAAGCGTGGAATGCTGTTTTGGCCGATTTTCCTTTGTACCGATTAGAATTCCTTCAAATGCTTTCAAAAAAATATCGCTTATTTTTATTAAGCAATACTGATTCGATTCATATTGAAACTTTCGAAACCAAAAGCGGTATTTCATTTTATAGTGATTTCTACCAATGTTTTGAAAAAGTTTATTTTTCTTTTGAAATTGGAAAGCGAAAACCAAATGCTGAAGCATACCAATACATCATTAACAAACACGAGCTATCGCCAAAACGAACTTTATTTGTTGATGATAAAAAAGAAAATACAGATGCAGCCGCAGCCTTAGGACTTCATGTCTGGAATTTGCAAGTGGGTCAGGAAGATGTTGTCGATTTATTTGATAAAAAAATAGTATAGAAATCTTATGCCACAGATTTCACAGATTAAAATGATTTTTTCACGCAGATTCTGCAGATTTAAGCAGATTTAATTTTAATTATAATCTGTATAGATCAGCTTAAATCTTTTTAAATCTGCGTGAAAAACTTACTCATAGCTAAGAGAAACATAATTTAGAAATTTACTTTTGGAATATAACGATACGTATCAAACCATTGCTTTTGAATCTGAAGAAGTGCTTTTTAAAGAAAAAGGAAGCAAGTTCTTTGGTTATGCTTTTCCTATTATAAGTGAAGAAGAAGTAAAACCTATTATTGAAAACTTAAAAAAACAACATCCTCACGCCGTTCATTATTGTTATGCTTATCAACTAGGAACAGCTCCAAAAATATCGTACCGTGCCAATGACGACGGAGAACCCAGTAATACGGCCGGCGCTCCTATTTATGGCCAGATTCAGTCTTTTGGAGTAACAAATATTTTGGTAGTTGTAGTTCGGATTTTTGGCGGGGTCAAATTGGGTGTTGGCGGATTGATTGCCGCTTACAAAACAACTGCACAAATGACACTTGAAGTTTGTGAAATTGTCGAAAAAACTATCGACGTTCATTTTTTAATCTCTTTTGATTATAAAAATATGAATAAAGTTATGCGTGTTGTCAAAGAAAAAAAACTGGAAATTACTTCTCAGGAAATGGAAATTGATGAAGATTCCGGACTTCCAATTGGCAAAATAATCACAAAAACACGAAAAAAAAATGCCGAATTAGTATTCGACATTTTTGATTTAATGTTTGAAATCGATATTAAAATTATATAAATCGATATAAAAACCTACACCATTTTAACAATTATACCAGTGTTTTAAATAATTCTAAAATATAATCCGGAGGGGCAGTTGGACGACCTGATTTTAACGAAATAAATACTAAAATAAACACCGCTGTTGTTAATAACTCATTCGCTTCGTTATAGATCGCACAGTCGAATTCAATCTTAACAGAAGATTGACTTTTGAAAGTAGTTTGAATCGTAAGAAGCTCATCATAACGCGCCGATTTTTTGTAATTTATTTGCATTGAAACAATTGGTAAACCGATTCCGCTTTCTTCCATACTTTTATACGAAATCCCTTTGTCTCTAAGCCATTCCACGCGTCCGATCTCAAAATATGGTACATAATTTCCGTGATAAACAACCCCCATTTGGTCTGTTTCAGAGTAACGAACACGCACTTGCGTTTGATGATTTTTCATTATTTATTGATTAAAAAAAATTAACTTCCTAAAGTTCACTTACAACATTTTTTTATAAAATTAGACCCCAAAATATTTTTTTTTACAGAAATTTGTTCACATATTTGTTATCCTGAAATACGGAAAAATTTTGCTCCTTTTTTATTAGGAGAATCTTTATCAATAATAAAAAATTTATCTGAATCTATGACTAAAACTGCTCAATCGGTATGGGAAAACTGTTTGTCTTTTATAAAGGACAATATTCAAGATCAAGCATATAAAACTTGGTTCGAACCAATCAAATCAGTTGAGCTAACCGACAACGCATTATATATTCAAGTACCAAGTAAATTTTTCTACGAATGGCTCGAAGAGCACTACGTAAAATTATTGAAAGTTGCGCTTACCAAAGAACTAGGAAAAAACGCAAAGTTACTCTATAAAATTAAAATGGAGAACACTTATGGCAATAAACAACCGTTTACCGAACAGTTGCCAAGTGCTAATAGAGTGCCAATGAAACCGCAAGAGGTTGATGCTCCATTTAAAAACTTAAATCCTGAACTTAAAAATCCTTTCGTAATTCCCGGAATTAGAAATTTAAAAATTGAGTCGCAATTAAATGCAAACTACAGTTTTGATAATTTCTTAGAAGGAGATTCTAACCGTTTGGCCCGTTCTGCAGGTATGGCTGTTGCCAATAAACCTGGAGGAACATCATTTAATCCATTGTTGATTTTTGGTGGAGTTGGTTTAGGAAAAACACACTTAGCGCACGCTATTGGTGTTGAAGTAAAAGATAAGTATCCTGAAAAAACGGTTTTATATATTTCTGCCGAAATTTTCACACAACAATATATTGACTCAGTAAAAAAGAATAATCGTAATGATTTTATTCACTTTTACCAATTAATTGACGTTTTGATTATTGATGATGTTCAGTTTTTATCTGGAAAATCAGGAACTCAGGACGTGTTTTTCCATATTTTTAATTACCTGCACCAAAACGGAAAACAGGTAATTTTAACATCTGACAAAGCGCCTGTAGATATGCAGGATATCGAGCAACGTTTGCTATCTCGTTTTAAATGGGGATTATCTGCTGAGTTACATCAGCCAGATTACGAAACTCGTATTTCTATCTTAAAAAACATTTTGTACCGCGATGGAGTGGAAATGCCGGATGACATTATCGAATATGTTGCACGCAATATTAAATCAAATGTTCGTGAGCTTGAAGGTGCGATTATATCCTTAATTGCCCAATCTTCTTTCAACAAAAAAGAAGTTACAATCGACTTAGCGAAAAGTGTTGTAGAGAAATTTGTTAAAAACGTAAAGAGAGAAATCTCTATCGATTATATTCAAAAAATTGTGTCTGATTATTTTCAGTTGGATATTGAAACGCTTCAATCAAAGACCAGAAAAAGGCACGTTGTTCAGGCGAGACAATTAGCTATGTTTTTTGCAAAGAAATTCACTAAAGCTTCTTTGGCAAACATTGGTTCACAAATTGGAGATCGCGATCACGCTACCGTATTACACGCTTGTAAAACAGTTGACAATTTAGTTTCTACAGACAAACAATTCAAAAAATTTGTCGAAGACATCAACAAAAAATTAACGCTATAAACGCGAATCATGCCGGTAAAAGTTTTAATGGTTTGTTTGGGAAATATATGCAGATCACCTTTAGCAGAAGGTATTTTAGCCTCTAAACTTCCTAAAGATAAATTTACAGTTGATTCAGCTGGAACAGGATCCTGGCATGTAGGTCACGCACCAGACAAACGTTCTATTGCAGTTGCCCAAAAAAACGGCTTATGTATTGATGGTCAAAAGGGAAGGCAATTTAAAACTTCAGATTTTGATGAATTCGATTATATCTACGTTATGGATAATTCGAATTACCGTGATGTCATTCATCTTGCCAAAACACCAGAACATAAAGAAAAAGTCCATCTTATTTTAAACGAATTATTTCCGGGCGAAAATGTAGATGTTCCAGATCCTTACTTTGGAGCCGTTAATGGTTTTGACAACGTTTACCAAATGTTAGACGATGTGACTGACATCATTTCTAAAAAACTCATCGAAAAACACTCTTAACTTATTTCAATTATTTGATTTCTAAATAATTGGAATTTTTCATTTTATAATCTATAAAATAAATCACATGAAACTTCTAGGAAAATTATATTTAATTCCAACAACAATGGGCGAAAGCGATCCAATGGATGTTTTGCCACAAACCGTAAAAAGAAGCATTGATTTTATAGATCATTATATTGTTGAAAACGAAAAAACGGCGAGAAAATCAATAAAAGCCGTTTCTCCGGAGAAAAAACAGTCAGAATTAATTCTTTTCACGCTTAATAAACGAACTGAAGCAAGCGAACATTTAGACTTCATTAAACCTTTATTAGAAGGAAAAAATGTAGGATTAATGAGCGAAGCGGGTTGCCCGGGTGTTGCTGATCCGGGTGCAGTAATTGTAAAGCTGGCGCATGAAAAAGGAATTCAGGTAGTACCATTGGTTGGGCCTTCTTCTATATTATTAGCCATGATGGCTTCTGGAATGAACGGCCAAAGTTTTACGTTCAACGGATATTTGCCAATTGATAAAGATGAAAAAAAATCAGCCTTAAAACATTTTGAAAAATTATCTCAGGATAAAAATCAATCTCAGATTTTTATTGAGACACCTTATAGAAACAATAAATTAGTCGAAGATATTCTGCAAATTGTAAATCCGTCAACACATCTTTGTATTGCAACTGATATTACACTGCCAACAGAATTTATTAAAACAATGCGAGTTGCAGATTGGAAAAAATTGAAAGTTGATCTGCATAATAGACCAACGATTTTTATTATTCATAAAATGTAAACTAACATTTAAATCCAGTTGTCATGAAAAAATTTTTGATTCTGATTTTTATTTGCTGTACACAAATTATGTTTTCTCAAAGTACTAAAGATATTTCGAAAACAAAAGCTTCTGACACAAAAAGCACAGAACCAGTTATTGTTAAAGACAAAGAGCTTTATTACGATTCTCATTTAGTTATTGACGAACCTATTCCTTCCTCTAAAGATTCAAATAACGATAATACAATTTATAATACTGCGGAAATAGATAGTAAACCAACCTTTCCCGGAGGGTTTGAGAAATTTTATAAATTTGTAGATAACAATTTTAAATACTCTGACGAAAATATTGACTTAAAGGACAAAAAAATCTACACAACATTTATAGTTGAACAAGATGGCGCATTAACAGACATAAAAATCCTGAAAGATGCAGGTTACGAAACAGGAGCTGAAGCAATTCGAGTTCTAAAAAAATGCCCCAGATGGATTCCCGGAGAAAAAAATGGCAAAAAAGTTAGAGTTTTATATTCGCTCCCAATAACTTTAAAATAGTTTAATTTAATTAATCTCTTTTATATCTCACTTACAGTTTCCCCTAATTAAACATTTTAATGAGCAAACTCCCTAACGTCAGCACAAGTATTTTTACAGTAATGTCAAAAATGGCAGCCGAATATAATGCCATAAATCTTTCCCAAGGATTTCCAAATTTTCCCGTTGACGAGAGATTAACCAATATTCTGGCAAAATTATCCAAAGAAAATGTACACCAATATACACCAATGGCCGGTTATCCGCCTTTGATGAATCAGATCGTTAAACTAATTGAGAGTTCATATAACAGAACGATAAATCCTGACTTAGAACTTTTGGTTACAGCTGGCGCAACGCAGGGAATTTTCACTACGATTTTAGCTTTGGTAAAAACTGGGGATGAAGTGGTTATTCTGGATCCGAGTTATGATTCTTATGAATCTCCCGTTTTACTTTGTAATGCAAATCCCGTTCGTGTAGCTTTAAATGATGATTACACGCCAAATTGGGAAACCATTGAAAAAGCTTGTTCGGCTAAAACTAAAATGATGATCATCAATAATCCGCATAACCCGACAGGAAAAATTTTGACGGAAAATGATTTTTTAGAACTTGAAAAATTACTTTCAAAATATCCTGAGATTATAGTTTTATCTGACGAAGTTTACGAATACATTACTTTCGAAGAAAAGCATATTTCAGCACATACCAAAAATTTTCTTTTGAATCGCTGTATCATGGTTTCTTCTTTCGGAAAATCATTTCATATTACAGGTTGGAAAATTGGTTACACAGTCGCACCGGAATATCTGATGAAGGAAATTAAAAAAGTACATCAGTTTTTGGTTTTCAGCGTCAATAGTATTTCTCAGGTTGCCATCAGTCAATATTTAGATGTTGTTGATGTAAATTTACTTGGAAAATTTTATCAGGAAAAACGCGATTATTTTCAGAAACTCCTTCAAAACAGCCGATTCGAATTAAAACCTTGCGAGGGAACTTATTTTCAGGTGGCTTCTTATGCCAATATCTCAGATGAAGATGATGTGACATTTTGCAAAAAACTAATCACAGATCATGGAGTGGCAGCAATTCCAATATCAACTTTCTATTCGGATCATAAAGACCAAAAATTAATACGTTTTTGTTTTGCCAAAGACAACTTCACATTAGAGTCAGCAGCAAAAAAATTGTATGATATATAAAATTTATCAAAATTTTATAACATTATTATGCATGCATCCTATTATTTTAATTAATATTGTAAAAAAAGAAAAGTATGAGCTATACAGATAAAATGTTACGTGACGATGCTTTAAAAGGCAAAGTTATAGTTGTTACAGGCGGTGGAAGTGGTTTAGGAAAAGCAATGACTAAATATTTCTTAGAATTAGGTGCTCAGGTAGCGATTACTTCAAGAGATTTAGAAAAGCTAAAAAACACTGCAACGGAACTTGAAACAGAAACTGGTGGAAAATGTTTACCACTTCAATGTGACGTTCGTCATTATGAAGAAGTAGAAAATATGCTTCAGGCCGTTTTGAAAGAATTCGGAAAAGTAGATGTTCTTTTGAACAATGCTGCCGGGAATTTCATTTCTCCCACAGAACGTTTATCTGCAAATGCATTTGATACTGTTATTGATATCGTATTAAAAGGTTCTAAAAACTGTACGCTAGCCTTTGGAAAACATTGGATCGATAGTAAACAAACATCAGCTACTATTTTAAATATTGTTACAACTTATGCATGGACTGGTTCAGCTTACGTGGTACCAAGTGCTACTGCAAAAGCAGGAGTTTTAGCCATGACAAGAAGTTTAGCTGTAGAATGGGCAAAATACGGAATCCGTTCTAACGCAATCGCTCCGGGACCATTCCCTACTAAAGGAGCCTGGGACAGATTATTACCTGGAGATCTTGCAGAAAAATTTGATATGGCTAAGAAAGTACCATTAAAACGTGTGGGTGATCATCAGGAACTGGCCAATTTAGCGGCTTATTTAGTTTCTGACTTTTCAGCTTATGTAAACGGTGACGTTATTACAATTGATGGTGGCGAATGGTTAAAAGGTGCAGGACAATTCAACTTACTAGAAGCAATTCCTGAGGAACTTTGGGATCAGCTCGAAATGATGATAAAAGCAAAAAAGAATAAATAATTACAAGTGCTTACTAAATTCAGAATATTTTATTAAAACTATACTGATTGCACGAAATCCCGACGGCTTTGCTTTCGGGATTTTTTTTATCATTTTCACCATATAAGTAATATTAGTTCAGTTAAATAATACTTTGTTTAAATATCTGTTTGCTTAAATTTACTTATGTTACTTATATGGTTTAAATAAATAATATGCTTATACAATCCACTTAAATTATTATTTTTGCCGAATAAATATATAATATCAAATTTATGCTCATTATTGGACTTGCAGGAGGAACAGGAAGTGGAAAAACAACAGTAGTACACCAAATCATGACTGAATTACCCGACACTGAAGTTGGCGTAATTTCTCAGGATTCGTATTATAAAGAAACAACCAATTTGTCTTTTGACGAAAGAGCATTAATTAATTTTGATCACCCAAGATCTATTGATTTTGAACTATTGGTAAAGCATCTTAAAGCTTTAAAAGCGGGCGAAACAATTGATCAACCGGTTTATTCTTTTATACAGCATAACAGAACTGACGATACTGTTTCGACACATCCGAGAAAAGTAATGATTGTTGAAGGTATTTTAATCTTAACCAATCCTGAATTACGCGAACTTTTTGACATCAAAATTTTCGTTCATGCCGATTCTGATGAAAGATTAGTGCGTCGTTTAAAAAGAGATATTTCAGAACGCGGACGTGATATCGACGAGGTTTTAAACCGTTATCAAAACACTTTAAAACCTATGCACGAGCAATTTATCGAGCCATCAAAAGCTTTTGCTGATATCATTATTCCAAATGACAAATACAATACTGTAGCAATTGATGTAGTTCGTGCCGTAATTAATCAACGAATTTCATAATTTTTATTGTAAATTTAGTCCATAAAAATTAAGAGCTTTTTCCGCTCTCGCCTTTATCTTTTTGTGTCCGCCGCGGTGAACACAAAAAGGATATCGGCTACATCAAGCTAGAAAGACGAGTCATAATTCTCATACACAATCGATTAATTAAAAATGAAAATAAAAAATCCATATAAAGGCAAATCGTGGTTTAAATTCCTGGGCAATAAATATGTTTGGGTGTTGCTGTTTTTTGTTATATGGATGTTATTTTTAGACAACTACTCTTATTTTGATCATCGCTTTTTAGATGGACAAATAAATGAATTACAAGACAATAAAAAATACTATCAGGAAGAAATAAAGAAAGATCAGGAGCAGATCAAACAACTTAAAAATCCTGAGCAAATAGAAAAATATGCGCGCGAAAAGTACTTTATGAAAAAAGACAGCGAAGATATTTACATTATCCAATTTGAAGGAGATACCATTCAAGATAAGAATAATTAGAAAAAACACCAAATGGCCACTACCCTGTTCGACGATTTTAATCCGATTTCATCCAAACAATGGAAACAAAAAATTCAGTTTGAATTAGATGGAGCCGAATATAACCAAACCGTAATCTGGAATTCTCCCGAAGATATTCAGGTAAAGCCTTTTTATCACAGTGATGAATTTTCAAAAGCGGCAGCCGTAAAAACGGAGGCTTCTAATTTTAAAATCTGTCAAAATATTTTTGTTTTTGATATTGAGAAATCAATTCAAAGAGCCATCGATACTATCCAAAGAGGTGCAGAAAGTTTGCGTTTTACGATTCAAAACGAAAAAATCGACGTTCAAAAACTATTGGAATCACTTCCTTTAGAGAACAGAACCGTTTACTTTAATTTGAATTTTATTTCAATCGATTTCGTAAAAAAATTAGACACCATTTCTTTACAAAAAAATTCCATTTTTTACTGTAATATTGATCCCATTGGATATTTTGCAAGAGAAGGAAATTGGCTGGTAACATCTGATAAAAATAATTTTGAAACGATTGAAAATATTGCAAAAGCAACGACAAACCTTTCTTTACTTAGTATTGATCTAGGTTTATATCAAAATGCCGGTGCAAATATTACACAACAAATTGCTTACAGTTTAGCACACGCAAACGAATATTTAAATCGCTTGCCAAGTATTACCAAACCAATTGTTTTTCAGGTTTCTGTTGGAACTAATTATTTCTTTGAAATTGCAAAACTTCGTGCTTTACGAATGCTTTTTAAATTAATTTCTTCAGCATATAATCCTGACATCGACTGTCATTTATTGGTTACACCAACCAAACGAAATAAAACCATTTACGATTACAATGTCAATATGCTTCGTACGACAACCGAATGCATGTCGGCTATTTTAGGTGGTGCTGATTCGGTTGCAAATCTTCCTTATGATGCATTATACCATAAAGACAACGAATTTGGAGACCGAATTGCCAGAAATCAATTATTGGTTTTAAAACACGAAAGTTATTTTGACAAAGTCGACAATCCAGCTGACGGAAGTTATTATATTGAAAGTTTGACAATGCAGTTGGCAGAAAAAAGTTTAAAATTATTCAAAGAGATAGAAGCTGATGGTGGATTTCTAAAATTATTAAACGACGGAACAATCAAGAAGAAAATTCAGGAAAGTTCTGCAAAAGAACAGGAATTATTCGATTCAAAAAAAGAAGTTTTACTTGGAACGAATAAATATCCAAACAAAGAAGACAAAATGAAACACGATTTAGAGCTTTTTCCTTTTGTAAAAATCAAACCAAGAAAAACATTAATTACACCAATTATAGAAAAAAGATTAGCTGAAAAGCTGGAACAAGAACGCCTAGAACTTGAATAAATCTTTTTCAAAGTAATTAATAATCAAACAAAACGAAGTGTCTCCATGATAAGAAAAGACCTTAAACATATTAATCTGGACAGTGAAAAGTTAAAAGTCGAAAGTCAAAAGTCAGACATTTTAGCCGATAACTTTTTTACTGCTGAAGGTATTGAACTTAAAAAAACATATTCAGAAAAAGATCTTGAAAATTTAGAATTTCTTGATTTTGGGGCTGGCTTTGCGCCAAATTTACGTGGCCCGTATGCTACAATGTATGTCAGACGTCCGTGGACTATTCGTCAATATGCCGGATTTTCAACAGCTGAAGAAAGCAATGCTTTTTACAGAAGAAATTTAGCTGCCGGACAAAAAGGACTTTCAATTGCTTTTGATTTACCAACACACCGTGGTTACGACTCAGATCACGAAAGAGTTGTTGGTGATGTTGGAAAAGCGGGCGTTGCAATTGATTCTGTCGAAGATATGAAAGTTCTGTTTGATCAGATTCCATTAGATGAAATGTCAGTTTCAATGACGATGAATGGAGCTGTTTTACCTATTATGGCTTTCTATATTGTTGCTGCCGAAGAACAAGGTGTTGAAATCGGAAAATTATCAGGAACGATTCAGAATGATATTTTGAAAGAGTTTATGGTACGTAATACTTATATCTATCCTCCAACACCATCAATGAAAATTATTGCTGATATTTTTGAATTTACGAGCAAAAAAATGCCAAAATTCAATTCTATTTCAATATCAGGATATCATATGCAGGAAGCGGGTGCCACTGCTGATATTGAATTGGCTTATACTTTAGCAGATGGTTTAGAATATATCAGAACCGGACTTTCAACCGGAATGACAATTGATGAGTTTGCTCCTCGCCTTTCTTTCTTTTGGGCAATTGGTATGAATCATTTTATGGAAATCGCCAAGATGAGAGCAGGTCGAATGATTTGGGCAAAATTAATTCAAAAATTTAATCCGAAAAGCGATAAATCTTTAGCACTAAGAACGCATTGTCAAACAAGCGGTTGGAGTTTAACAGAACAAGACCCTTTTAATAATGTAGCCAGAACCTGTATCGAAGCAACTGCTGCTGCTTTTGGAGGAACACAGTCTTTACACACCAATGCACTTGACGAAGCGATTGCCTTGCCAACTGATTTTTCTGCCAGAATTGCACGTAATACACAAATCTTTCTACAAGAGGAAACTAAGATAACTAAAACCGTCGATCCTTGGGCCGGAAGCTATTATGTTGAAAGTTTGACCAATGAAATACTAGAAAGTACCTGGAAACTTATTGAAGAAGTTGAAGAACTAGGAGGAATGACAAAAGCCATTGAAGCCGGAATTCCAAAACTGAGAATTGAAGAAGCTGCAGCGAGAAAACAAGCACGAATTGACAGCGGGCAAGATATTATTGTTGGTGTAAATCAATTCAGATTAGAAAAAGAAGATCCGTTGCATATTTTGGATGTTGACAACCAAATGGTTCGTAAGCAACAAATTGAACGTCTTGAAGAAATAAAAGCAAAAAGAGATACTAAAAAAGTAAATCAATCACTGGAAAAATTAATTCATTGTGCCAAAACTGGCGAAGGTAACTTACTGGAAATTGCGACTGAAGCAGCTCGTGAAAGAGCAACATTAGGAGAAATAAGCGATGCTCTGGAAAGTGTTTTTGGCAGGTACAAAGCGCAAATTAAATCCTTTAGCGGTGTGTATAGTGCAGCAATAAAAAATGACGAAAATTTTGAAAAGGCAAAACAATTAGCCAATGCTTTTGCTAAACAAGAAGGAAGACGCCCTAGAATTATGATTGCCAAAATGGGGCAAGACGGGCATGACAGAGGAGCAAAAGTAGTAGCAACAGGTTATGCTGATGTAGGTTTTGATGTTGATATTGGTCCGCTTTTTCAAACTCCTGCTGAAGCCGCCAAACAAGCTGTGGAAAATGATGTACATATATTAGGCGTTTCTTCCCTAGCTGCCGGACATAAAACTTTGGTTCCACAAGTTATTGAAGAACTTAAAAAACATGGCCGCGAAGATATCTTGGTAATTGTGGGCGGTGTTATACCGGCACAAGACTATCAATATTTATTTGATGCTGGTGCAGTTGCCGTTTTTGGACCAGGAACAAAAATTAGTGAAGCTGCAATTAAAATTTTAGAAATATTAATTGACTAATTTATTTCATAAAAAAAATCCCGAGTTAATCGGGATTTTATTTTTTTTACTTTTTAGTCGTTTATTGTAGCGTTACTATCTGCTTCAATATAAGAAAGATCATAACCTCCAAAGGCTTTCATATAACTTCTTAATGAAGTTCCGTAAGCATCTCTGAAACGTCTATTCCCTTTATTTTTAAAGAAGTTTTTTACGGAGCCAGCGCCCCCAAGATGTGCTGCTGCCAAAATTCCAGATTCGGTAATGGCCACACCGCTAATAATTTTCCCTTCGTACCTTTCAATTTCATTACGTAAAATCCATTTGTTTTTGGATAATAGCGCAACAAATGCTTTTTCTTGTAAAGCAGGGTTTTTTAAAAATGCTTTCCCACTGTGAACACCAATCGATCTCAATGCCTGAGGACCAAATTGGTATTTCCCCATATATCCAAGAGAGTTTACCAAACGGTATTTTCCCTGAGACTCTTTAAAAGCAACTGCTTCTTTAAAACCGATTAGATGATTTCCCGTGTATGGGACGTTTAATTTGTTTGATTCAGGATAATCATCCTTATCGAGCGATGGAAATAAGTATTCTGATCCATCTGTTTTTTCTATTAAAAACCAAGGTTTGGTTTCTAGATTAAAGGGTTTAAAACCCAAACTTAAAAATGTAATAATAACGACTAAACTCGCATAAAAATACCATTTCTTTATCATAAATTGTTTTTCTTCAAAACGCTGTCACCCTCTTGAAATTTCTACGGTGCAAAGATAACCAAAACAAAACAATACTGACAATCAGGTAATTAAGCGTTTTTAAGAATTGTAAAATTGAGCTTCATCCCTTTAATGATGCCCTTTTCAAGCATAAATGGAAGACTTCAAATTAGCATTAAAAGCAGTAAAAAATAAATTCCAAAAACATCATTTTTATCAAATTTTTAGCAATTTTGTTAAAATAATACTACTTAACTTACATTATTTACAATTTATTTACAGATAAATAAATGAGATTTAACCTCAATTTTATTTTTTTTAAATTTAAAAAGCGACCTTCATTTACTTTTCTTCCTTTAAAATTTTAAAAGTGATCCAATCAAAATTCACAAATAATCCTATTTCATAGAAAAACCGAAACCTCTAAAAAATAAAAAAACCGAAGCTTTACGCTTCGGTTATATTTTTTATGAAGTAATCAAAAAACTATCTTGTTACACCCTGGCTCGCAATCCAGTCAGAATATTTTTTTGCATTTACATTGTGTTCTGCTAAAGTGGAAGCAAATTCATGATATCCAAAACGCTCAACACTAGCACAAAAATAGATATAATCGTTTTTCTCCGGATTTAAAACTGCTTCAAGAGCCGTAATATCTGGCATTGCAATTGGCCCAGGAGGCAATCCAATATTTACATAAGTATTATACGGAGATTTCATTACTAAGTCATTATAAAATACTCTTTTGATAACCTGGTCAAAATTATTGTCTCTTAATTTTAAAGCATAAATTACCGTGGGATCTGCTTGTAAAGGCATTGCTAAACGCAAACGGTTTAAATAAACTCCTGCAATTCTGGGTCTTTCGTCTTTTTTAACTGATTCTTTATGAACAATTGAAGCTAAAATAGTAACCTGAACAGGTGTTAAACCTTGTTCTTTTGCTTCTGCAATTCTTTTATCTGTCCAGAAATTATGATACTCCTTGATCATTTTATCACGGAATTTCTCTGCAGAAGTATTCCAATACACTTCATATGTATTTGGAATAAACATTGCAAATACATTGTCTTCATTAAAACCGTTTGTTGCCATAAAAGTCGAATCCTTAATCGCTTTCATTAAAGATAAACTGTCAGCTTCGATTTCAGAGCCAACTCTTCCGGCAAAATTCTCCAAACGCTCCTGATTATTAAAAGCTAATTTAACAGGAACATTAGAACGCATTGCACGAACCAAATCGATATTATTCATATCTTTTTTAAGTAAAAAACGGCCTGATTTTACATTTTCCGGATAGCTTCTTTTATTGGCTACCATTTCGAAGTTTTCGAAATTCTTAATATAAGGTTCTAATATTTTTTTAACATCGGTATAATTGGCACCAGTCGGAACATAAACATAAAGTTCTTTTTCCTCAAATTTTGTGTTGGCGCTAAAAATTCTGCTAATCAAAATAAATCCGTAAATCATTAAAACTGAAATTACGGCTACAGCAGTTATCGTGATAATTTTTTTTAAGCTCAAAGTTTAAATTTTAAATTTGTTTGTTAATTAATTGAAACATTGCTTCGTCTTGATAGTGGTTATTCAGCAAGATCCAATCTTTTTTAATTCCTATTTTCTCAAAACCAAATTTAGTAAAAAGAGCTATACTTGCTACATTTTCGACACTAATATTTGCATAGAGCTGATGTAAATTTAAATTATAAAACGCATATTTTATTAAAAGCTCTAATGCTTCAGAGCCAATATTTTGCCTTTTATTTTCATCCTTTTGGATAACGATTCCAACACCCGCTTTA
This sequence comes from Flavobacterium frigidimaris, assembly GCF_002217275.1. Taxonomy (NCBI): domain Bacteria; kingdom Pseudomonadati; phylum Bacteroidota; class Flavobacteriia; order Flavobacteriales; family Flavobacteriaceae; genus Flavobacterium; species Flavobacterium frigidimaris. The sequence continues at coordinate 8,947 of NZ_MUGV01000026.1, read as the reverse complement.
TTATTCTTGGGGTCAAATTCAAATAAATCAATTAATCCAATCGCAGGAAAATCTTCATCCTGGCAAATAGCCAATCGCAGTTGTTTGGCTTCATAAATATCCTGATGTGCATTTTCAAGATACTGACGAACCAAAAAACGGCTGTAAGGCGTATAAGTATTACTAACTTCCCAAATGTTTTGATCATTTTCCATCGCATACACAAACTCTAAATCATTAGGTTCTAATGCACGCAGATAGATATTTTTGCCTTTGAGTGTGATCATTTAATTTTAGATTGTTGATTGTAGATTTGAAATGAAGATTTGGAATTTGGAATTTAAAAATTGAGATTTTATATTTCTATTGTTCCCTTGAAAACAAATTTTGCTGGTCCGGTCAAGAAAACATTAGTAAAATGATCTCCTAATTTATCAAAAGAGACATTAAGCTTTCCTCCTTCAACATTTAAATTGATAGATGTTTTATCCGTTTCTCCAATTGCATTCATTGCAATTGCAACCGCAGTTACTCCTGTCCCACAGGCCAGAGTTTCATCTTCAACACCTCTTTCATAAGTACGAACTGAAAAAGTATCTTCATCAATTTTCTTTACAAAATTCACATTACTTCCTTTTTCTCCATATAATTCTCCGTAGCGAATCGATGCTCCATTATCTTTTACATTATAATTCTTCAAATCTTCGACAATTTGAACATGATGTGGAGAACCAGTATTTAAAAAAGTATAAGAATCTTTCTTTTGTATGTCATCTACATCAATCATTTGCAAAGAAACAATGGCATCATTTCCAACTGAAGCATGATGTAATCCGTCCGTTGCCATAAAAATTGCCTGATTGTTGATCACGCCCAATTGATTTGCAAAAGCTACCAAGCAACGACCTCCGTTTCCACACATCGAACTTTCATTTCCATCAGAATTGTAATAAACCATTCTGAAGTCCGTATCCGAATCATTTTCAAGTAAAATAAGTCCGTCAGCGCCAATACCAAATCGTCTGTCACACAATTGCTCAATTAGTTGAATATCTTCTTTTGGAAAAAAATTAGTACGATTGTCAATCATCACAAAATCATTGCCCGTACCTTGATATTTATAAAATTCTATTTGCATTTTTTGTCTATTAATAAGTACAAAAGTACGAACTATTAATTAATGAAATGTTAATCAATGTTAAAGAGCGTTAAAGCATTTTTTGAAATAATTTTTTCCTTTAATTTTACGTTAGTAACTTAAACATAAATCCTAATTATGAAAAGATTTTCAAGCTTATTTTTAGTGTCATTACTGAGTGGTGCTACTACACTTGGTGCTTACAAATTATTATTTGATGGCAACAATTCTTTTTTTGGAAGAGAAAATTCTGTTGTTACGCTAGCCCCAAATTCATATGGCAGAAATGTTGCACTATCAGCTGAAACGGTTGATTTTACAGCTGCCGCAGATAAGACAATCCATACTGTTGTTCACGTAAAAAATGTCTCGAGAAGGACAGTCAGTAATCCGATGATGGAATTTTTCTATGGATACGGTGGTCAACAACAACAGGAACAAGTAGGAACTGGTTCTGGTGTTATTATTTCTGAGGATGGATATATCGTGACGAACAATCACGTAATTAAAGATGCTTCGGAAATCGAAATTACCTTAAACAACAAGAAATCATATACTGCAAAATTGATTGGTACCGATTCAAAAATGGACATCGCCCTATTAAAAATCAATGCCGATGAAAAACTTCCCTATACTGCTTTTGCCAATTCTGATAATGTAAAAATTGGCGAATGGGTTTTGGCTGTAGGTAATCCGTACAACTTAACTTCGACTGTAACTGCGGGAATTGTTTCGGCGAAAGCCAGAAATTTAGACACAAGTGGAATTCAATCTTTTATTCAGACTGATGCAGCTGTAAATCCAGGAAATAGTGGTGGAGCGTTAGTAAATACGCGAGGAGAATTAATTGGTATTAATACAATGATTTCTTCCATGACTGGTTCATATGTTGGTTATTCATTTGCCGTTCCGTCTAATATCGCGAGAAAAATTATTGAAGACATTATGGAATTCGGAAATGTTCAAAGAGGTATTTTAGGTGTTGAAGGCGGCGAATTAAACAGTACAGCTTCAAAAGAATTGGGTGTAACTCAAACGCAAGGCTTTTATATCAGTAAAGTTTCTAAAAATTCAGGAGCTGAAAAAGCTGGTCTTTCAAAAGGAGATATTATTGTAAAATTAGACGACCAAAATATTGCAACTTATGCTGATCTTTCAGGTTACATTAACACGAAAAGACCAAATGATGTTGTCAAAGTTACTTATATGAAGGACGGACAAACGAGAACGGTTCCGGTAACTTTAAGTAAAAATGAATTCTTTAGTACCGAATTTAAAGGAATAGAATTAGAAAATATCGATGCTGCTGATAAAAAGAAATTCAGAATTGATTATGGTGTAAAAATTAAAAACATAACCAACGACAATTTAATGCAATATCAAAATGAATTGCAAGGCAATATTATTTTAAGCATTGATAATGTAAAAGCAACAAATGTTGAAACCGTTTCGAAACTTTTAAGTAAAAAAGACGAAGGACAAAGTGTCCGAATCGAAATGATAAATAGAAATGGAGAAATCTTCAGAATAATTATTTAATTATAGTCGCAGTTTTCAGTCACAGTTATCAGATCCCTAAAGACTGAATACTATGACTGAGACTGAAAACTAGTTAAAATCCTCTCATAAAAAGTCATCTTAAAAAATTAAGATGGCTTTTTTATTTTTCAAAAATAAATCACAAAATAGTTTACGAAATCGATTGAAATGGATACTTTTGCGCAAAATTTTAAAATAGTGAGCATTTTATTTTTTCAATTTAATCAATTATGAGTAAAAAATCTTTGTACCAAAAAGAGGTATCGTTACAAGTCGACCGAAGAAGAGCTGGTGTCGAATTAATAAAAGTCATAAGCGATTTATGGTATGACAAATCCATTGAAATGGTTTTATTTAAAAACCAATTATTGGATAAAAATGTCAGTGACATAATAAATTTACATCAATACGCAGGTGAATTCGTAGGTAAACCTATTAGTGTTTTTGATTCTGTTGAAATTGCAAAAGTAATTTTGTCATTAGATTTTCCACCTGCAAAATTAGATTTAGGAAAATTGACATACGAATATCTTTTAGAAGAAGAAAAATATCCGGATGCCAGATATTTTGTGATGGAAAAATTGAAAAAAGCCAAATCAACAAAAGAAATTCAGCCAAAAGATGTCGTATTATATGGCTTTGGAAGAATTGGACGTCTACTTGCAAGAGAATTAATGTCAAAAACTGGTAAAGGAAACCAACTGCGTTTGAGAGCAATTGTAACCCGTGACAAAAATGATGCGTCAATTTTAGAGAAACGAGCTTCTCTGTTACGTTACGATTCAATTCATGGAGATTTTCAAGGATCCGTAATTGCTGATCCAAAGAATAATGCTTTAATCATTAACGGAACCACCGTTCACATTATAAATGCCAATACTCCGGAAGAAATAGACTATACACAATACGGAATCAATGATGCTTTAGTTATAGATAATACTGGCGCTTTTACAACAGAGGAAACCCTTAAAAGGCATTTAACTTCAAATGGAGTTGGTAAAGTTTTATTGACAGCACCTGGAAAAGGAGTTCCAAATATCGTTCACGGGGTAAATCATAACGAATATAATCCTGACGAAATAAATATTTTTTCGGCAGCATCCTGCACTACAAATGCGATAACTCCAATTTTAAAAGCAGTTGAAGATACTTTAGGAGTTTTAAAAGGCCACTTAGAAACCATTCATGCGTATACAAACGATCAGAATCTGGTTGACAATATGCATAAAAAATACCGTCGCGGAAGAGCTGCTGCATTAAATATGGTTATTACGGAAACTGGTGCCGGAACTGCAGTTGCAAAAGCAATTCCATCCCTTGAAGGAAAATTAACTTCAAATGCTATTAGAGTCCCAGTTCCAAACGGATCGTTGGTGGTATTAAACTTAGAAGTTAAAAAAGTTACCTCTATAGCAGCAATCAATAAAATAATGAAAAAATATGCTTTGGAAGGTGAACTTGTAGAGCAAATTAAATATTCCTTAAATAATGAATTGGTTTCTTCTGATATAGTAGGAACTTCTGCCCCTTCAATTTATGATAGCAACGCCACAATTGTTTCAAAAGATGGCAAGAACATCGTACTTTATATTTGGTACGATAACGAATATGGATATAGTCATCAAGTAATTCGTTTAGCAAAGTACATTGCTAAAGTTAGACGTTTTACTTATTATTAATATAAAACCAATCCAACCATTCTTAAAACCATCAAGTTTTTCTTGGTGGTTTTTTGTTTGTTTTAAATTGGGAGAACTGTAGTGCTTTTTACTTCAGAAATTACAAAAACAGTGTTTATTAGAGAAACCTCAGGTAAAATAGATAATTTTTTTTGATGAAAATGATGATAGCTTTCCATATCAGGAATAATGATTTTAAGCATGTAATCGAAATTACCAGAAACATAATTACATTCCACAACTTCCGGTAAATTCAAAATCGATTGATTAAACCCCTCAGAAGTATCATAAGTCTGTTTCGTAAGTGTCACCTGACAGTAAACTGTTAGATTATTTCCAAGTTTTTTCTTGTTCAAAATCGAAACATACTTTTCTATAACTCCTTCTTTTTCAAGGCGTTTGACCCTATCATGAACCGGTGTAAGAGACAGATTTATTTTATTTGCAATGTCCTTTAACGTATAATGGGCATTTTCCTGCAAAAGTCGTAAGATTTTTTTGTCAATTTCATCTAAAGCCATAGCGAAAACGTTTTCTTAAATTAGTAAAATTTAGTCTTTTTTTCTCTTTTGAGACTTGCAAGACGCTCCAAAAAGAATAAATTTCTGTAAAAGTATAAAATAAAATAATATTTTCTTATTTATACGCCCAATATCAATAATATATTCTCTATCAGTAGCTTTGTAAAAACAATTTAAGAAAAAAACAAAAAAATATAACAAGATGATAATAGGTGTTCCAAAAGAAATCAAAAACAACGAAAATCGTGTAGCATTAACTCCAGCTGGTGTTTCTGAGATGAAAAAACATGGACATACAGTTTATGTTCAAGCAACTGCAGGTTTAGGAAGTGGCTTCAGCGATGATGAATATGTGACTGCAGGGGCAGTAGTTTTAGGAACTATTGAAGAAGTTTATGCTATCGCAGAGATGATCATTAAGGTAAAAGAACCAATTGCTTCTGAATATCCTCTAATCAAAAAAGATCAATTACTTTTTACTTATTTTCACTTTGCTTCATCAGAACCATTAACTCATGCTATGCTTGAAAAAGGTGCAGTTTGCTTAGCTTACGAAACAGTTGAAAAAGCAGATCGCAGTTTACCTTTATTAGTTCCAATGTCTGAAGTTGCGGGTCGTATGGCAATTCAACAAGGAGCAAAATATCTTGAAAAACCATTAAAAGGAAGAGGAATTCTTTTAGGTGGTGTTCCAGGTGTGCCACCAGCTAAAGTATTAGTTTTAGGTGGAGGAATTGTTGGAACTCAGGCTGCAAAAATGGCTGCTGGTTTAGGAGCACAAGTGACTATTATGGATTTAAGTTTGCCACGTTTACGTCATTTAGATGATATCATGCCAGCAAACGTAAATACAGAGATGTCAAACCATTATAACATCACAAGAGCAATTAAAGACGCAGATTTAATTGTTGGAGCCGTTTTAATTCCAGGAGCAAAAGCACCTCACTTAATCACTCGTGACATGCTTAAATTAATGCGTCCGGGAACTGTTGTTGTTGACGTTGCTGTAGATCAAGGTGGTTGTATTGAGACTTGTACGCCTACAACACACGAAAACCCAACTTTTATTATTGATGATATCGTTCACTATTGTGTGGCTAATATGCCAGGCGCTGTGCCTTACACATCAACTTTAGCTTTAACAAATGCTACTTTACCTTACGCTGTACAATTAGCAAACAAAGGATGGGAAAAAGCTTGTAACGAAAACGAAGAATTGAAAAAAGGATTAAACATTGCTAACGGAAAAATCCTTTACAAAGGAGTTGCTGAAGCTTGGAATCTTCCTTTTAACGAAGAATTAGTGTTAGCAAACGCATAGTGTTAACATTATAATAAGTGCTTACTAAAACACTACTAAAAGGGCTTTTCTTAATTGAAAAGCCTTTTTTTTAGCATAAAAAAAACCTGTCATAAAACAATGACAGGTTTAACTTTATATAGAAATAGAAAAACTATTTTTTCTCAGTTTTCTCGATTTTTTCATCTAAAACCTCTTGCAACAATTTTGCCTCAGTTCCATTAGGAAAACTAACTTTAATTTTTTGAGCTATTGTCGGGGCAATTTCAGTAATTGCTTTTTTATCATATGATTCACCTTTTTTAATGTGCCATCCGTAAAAAATAGCCGGTACATGAGTATCATATGCATAAGGTGTCCCATGAGAGGTTCCGGTAACCGAATATTCCATATCTCCAGGTTTATTGATTATAACCATATCCCCATCCTGAGTAACATCATATCCTTTTGCTACAAAATTTAAATAGTAATCATTTCCAGAATTAGCTAAAATTTCTTCTTCTGTATAGACTTTTTTAATCTGAGGCATGGAAATCATATACTCTTTAAAAGCTTGTTTTACTTTTACTAAATCCAAACCTTTATCTTTAACTATTTGTTTATTAAAGAAGATATTAAAATTAGAATAATTTAAAAGCAAATCAACACCAAAAGTTTTTACAGAGAAATCACCCAAATTCTTTCTAAAATCTTTTGACGGATAATTATCAACATTGTATTTACGATCTTTTAAGTAAATAACATTTTCTGCTCCTGCATGATCCGCTGTGAGAAAAAGTAAATAATTCCCTTTTCCAACTGTTTTATCCAAATAATCTAAAAAATCAGCAATCGTCTGATCTAATCTTAAATAAGTATCCTGAAGTTCCATAGAACGAGGCCCTAATAAATGCCCCACATAATCTGTTGACGAAAAACTAACCGTTAAAAAATCAGTAATATTATCCTTTCCTAATTCTTCTTTTTCGATAGCCTTTTTAGCAAATTCAGCTAATAAATCATTACCATAAGGAGTTGCCCTTAGAATTCCTGCATCATTTTTCTCATACATCGTTTTCAAGTCATATGGGAAAACGGGTGCTGCACTGCCATATAACTTACCTTCATACGGATTATTATCCGGCAAACTTTCATTGTAAGTTGAAGCAGGTTTATACAAATCCCAACCTTTATTAATATAAGGCATGTAATGCTTCTCATTATTAAACTGATTCACCCATTCAGGTAATTTTTCACCATAAAATGTACTTGAAATAAAAGAACCAGTTTTGCTATACCAGAAAGCCCAGTTTGCAAAATGACCCGCAGGCAAAATTGCACCACGGTCTTTAAGGCTCATTCCAATAACTTTACCTTCAAAATTGGTAGCCATTCTTACTTCATCTGTAATAGTGGTACTTTGAAGATTTTTAGGAGACATTGCTCCTTCTTCAACTGTTCCATCTCCAACTGTTTTCACACCAGCATCATCTGTACAGTACATTTCTTTGCCTAGTGTTCTGCTAAACCATTCGTTACCAACAATTCCATGTGTAGCAGGAGTTGTTCCTGTATAAATTGAAGCATGTCCCGGAGCCGTGTAAGTTGGCATGTAGTTATAATGCATATTCTGAAAAGTATACCCATTATTCATTAATTTCTTAAAACCATACGGTGAAAAATCATCTGAAAACCGATATAAATATTCCATTTTCATCTGATCAACTACAATACCTACAACTAATTTAGGTCGTTGTTGAGCATTTAAATTTGCGATAACAAACAATGTCAACAATACAATACTTTTTTTCATACTTAAATTATAATATTTACACAAAAATACTGATTCACATTTAAAATGGCTAACCGAGGCTAAATTAAAACTCAAAATTGATTTTAATTTAACAGAAACAAGATGATACATTGTTTAAAGAATACATATAATCTGGGCGTTTCCCTCCGGGCCGGGCTGTCCGCTATATCTTTTGCGATAGACGTTTTGGGTTTGAAAAGAAGTTTCGGGTGTCGCAAAAGGATGCCGCTCCCATCCCTAACGCAGTCTACGGCAAAAAGGAAGTATTGTCTTCAAAAGAAATTCCAACTTTTAAATCCCAAATTCCAATATAGACCGTGAAAGATTTGTTTTCACTTTCAGAAAAAACTTTTATGCAGCAACTGCTATTTAACCGCAAAGCACACAAAGAGCTACGCAAAGCTCGCCAAGTTATAACACACAGCTTTGCGAACTTGATAAAGACAACAGTAAACACAAAGAAAAAAGGCCTTCGCACTCTTTGCGGTTAAAAATCTTACCGCAAAGAACGCAAAGGGACACGCAAAACTCGCAAAGTTATACCACACAGCTTTGCGAACTTAATAAAGACAACCACAAACACAAAGAAAAAAGGCCTTCGCGCTCTTTGCGGTTAAAAATCTTACCGCAAAGAACGCAAAGGGATACGCAAAACTCGCAACGTTACACCCCACAGCTTTGCGAACTTAATAAAGACAACCGACAAACACAAAGAAAAAAAATTCTTTGCGCTCTTTGCGGTTAAAAATCTTACCGCAAAGAACGCAAAGGGATACGCAAAGCTCGCAAAGTTACACCACCAAAAGCCTTTGCGACCTTAATAAAGGCAGCAACAAAGTATAAAGAAAAAAAACCTTTGCGCTCTTTGCGGTTAAAAATCTTACCGCAAAGCACGCAAAGGGATACGCAAAGCTCGCAAAGTTACACCACACAGCTTTGCGAACTTAATAAAGACAACTACAAACACAAAAAAAAATCTTTTGCGCACTTTGCGGTTAA